>JADHWO010000062.1 GCA_016783445.1 Candidatus Aminicenantota bacterium | reverse complement strand
CAAAAAACCTCTCAGGAAATTGTTTTCCAAAAGACTTCAAACCAGTTCCATCGGGCATGGCAGCTGTTATCGCCACCACTTCCTCATCTTCTCTGGCAAGATTTACCATAGTCTGTCCGAAAACAGAAGAAAAGGTCGGCTTTTTATCCTTAACTAAAGGCTCTCCCGACTTGACATCAAAAGGGCTGGCACTGTGAAACCTCTCGGGATTACTTTTTGCGGGGGAGTACCCTTTTCCTTTCTGGGTAACACAATGAATAAGCACCGGCCCTGTGTAAGCCTTGGCTTTTTCAAAAACCTCAATTAAAGATCCAATATTGTGCCCCTGGACCGGTCCGATATATCTCACGCCAAGCTCTTCAAAAACCAAACCAGGGAAAACTGTTTTCTTAATCGCTTCCTCGACAGCTCCACCTACCTTAATCATAGGCTTTCCAAAAGCGGGGATGATTTTAAGGATAGATTTCACGAGGTCTTTTATTTTTAGATAATGCTGCCCGGAAACAATATAAGAGAGGTATTTCGACATAGCCCCGACATTATGAGCAATCGACATCTCATTATAGTTGAGAACAATAATTAATTTCTCCCTGAGATGGCCGATTTGATTTAGAGCCTCCCAAGAAATACCTCCGGTCAAACTGCCATCCCCCACAACTGCAACAACATGACTCTTATCTTTCCTTTTATCACGTGCTACGGACATACCAAGGGCGGCAGAAAGAGCAGTTGAGGCATGGCCTGTATCGTATACATCGTGTTCGCTTTCCTGTCGGCTCGGGAATCCACACAGTCCCTGATACTGACGAAGGCTAAAGAATTTCTCTTTTCTTCCAGTTAGAATTTTATGGGTATAACACTGATGGCCTACATCCCAGATGATTTTATCCTTTGGGGTATCAAAGACATAATGAAGGGCAAGAGTTATCTCTACAACTCCCAGGTTCGATGAAAGGTGCCCTCCGGTTTTAGATACAACATCAATAATCAGTTCTCTTATTTCTTTTGCAAGCTTAGAAAGGTCTTTTCTGGCTAGCTTTTTTAAATCTTTAGGACTCTCTATTCCATCAAGAATCTTCTTCATTTTCCCTTCCTGTTCCCCAGTTCTAGCAGTTTTGAAGCTAAATAATTAAGTTCCTCTGATTCCAGAGAAGCTTCATCCAGGGCAGCTTTTGCAGCTTCAACACAATTTTTCACCCTGCACTTAGAATCCTCAAGCCCGAAGAGTGAGACGGAGTTTGGCCGTGCGAGCTGTCCTTCTTGCGCTTCGCTGGCTGAGTCAAGAATATCATCCCTGATTTGAAAGGCAATACCAATATTCTTCCCGTATTCAACCATGGCTCCAAGCTCTGAATTTGTTGCTCCTCCAAGAATTGATCCTGTTTTTACAGAAGCGATAATTAATGCGCCTGTTTTTTTTTGGATAAGCTCGTTAAAAATCTTATCTGTCAATTCTCCTGGTGAGAGGGTGACATCCATAAGCTGGCCGCCTATCATTCCATTAACACCAGCAAGGTGGCTAATTTCCTTAATGATTTGTTCTTTTTTTGATTTGAGTTTTTCGTCCACAGGAGCCTGAGCCAGAACCTCAAAAGCAAGGGTTAAAAGACTATCCCCGGTCAGGAGAGCAATCCCTTCGCCGTATTCCTTATGACAGGAGGGCTTTCCACGGCGAAAATCATCATTATCCATTGAAGGTAAATCATCGTGGACAAGAGAATAATTATGGATTAACTCCAAGGCACAGGCAAAAGGAAGGAGTACATCCCGGGAGACGCCAAAACACTCGCCAGACGAAAGAGTCAGCAAAGGCCTAAATCTCTTCCCTCCGGAGAGAACAGCGTATCTCATAGCACGAAAAAGAAGCGAATCTCCCTGTGAGAGCACACGTTCCAGCCCCTGCTCCACTGCCTTCTTTTTCTCTAAGAGTCTTTCTTCGATGTTCATAAAAACTTAAAAGGGTAGGTCCTCATCCTTTCCAGGATCTGCGACTTCTTCATTTTCTGAAGGAGCCTCTTCTTCTTTCTCGAGTTCAAAGGGCTTTTCTTTGACCTCTCCTTTTTCATCTTTGAGGAGAACATTGACTTTTTTTTCAGCCTTCTCGAGCTCGTCTCTTAAAAATTTTGCCAGTTTCACTCCTTTTTCAAAATGAGACAATGATTCACTCAAAGAAAGCCCCCCTTTTTCCAATTTCTCTACGATCTTCTCCAGATCTTCCAAGGCTTTCTCAAAGCTCAGAGTTGTCATTTTTTCTCCTTTTTCCCGGCAATTATTTGCTATTTTTCACTGTTTCCTAACTCGGGATTTAATGTGTTTTACCCTGTCAATCTTCTTAACCAAACAGGTAAATTCTCCCTTATAAAATGAAACCGTTAATTCTTTCTCTTTCTCGACCTCATTAATACGTCTGACCAATTGCTGGCCGCCATCTTTCCAGCAGAGAGCATAGCCTTTTTTTAGTATATTCAGCGGACTCAGGTCAAACAATTGTACAGAAAGCCTCTCCCAACTTGCCAAAAAATGTTGAAGCACTTCCTTTAAAGTGCTGCGCATCCTTTCCTCCAGGAGAACCGCACGGGATTTGTCCTCTGTAATTTTCTGCAACATGTTCCTTATAGTGTTCCTGGCTCTTATCTCCAGGTCGTCAATCCTTTGTTCAAGATTCAGCAGCAAAACCTTCATATTTTGAAATACCCTGTGTTGTGAAAGGCTTAAAACGTCATGCTTTTGTTCCTGGAGAAAATACTTCAAATTGTGAACTATTCTTTTTTCTAAGTTTTGTATCCGCTCCTCAAAGGATTGTTCCTTCTCGATAACCATCTCCGCAGCCGCAGATGGGGTCGAGGCACGAATATCCGCTACAAAATCGGCTATTGTAAAGTCAATCTCATGACCCACGGCTGAAATAACAGGAACAGGGCATAAAAAAATAGCTCGGGCAACCTTTTCTTCATTAAATGCCCATAGATCTTCTATTGAACCTCCTCCCCGGCCGACAATTATAACATCCAGCTCGGGAAGACTGCCTAAATAGTCTATCCCTTCAACAATCTCATCGGCTGCACCCTCTCCCTGAACTTTAACAGGGTAGATGAGTATATAAAGTCTGGCAAATCTTCTCTCCAGGGTTCTGAGGATATCAACAATTGCTGCACCCCTTGGAGAAGTTACTACGCCGACTTTTTTGGGTAAAAGAGGAAGCTTCTTCTTAATCTTGGGATCAAAAAGGCCTTCCTTCTGTAGTTTTTCTTTAAGTTGTTCAAAAGCTAACTGGAGAGCCCCTTTACCCTTGGGCTCAAGCACGTCAACCACAAGCTGGTATTCACCTCTGGGTTCATAGACATTTATACGTCCCTTGGAGACAACCTGAAGCCCATTTTTTAACTCAAAAGGAACCTTCCGTGCCTCGCCACGAAACATAACTGTCTTTAGCTGGCTCGCTTCATCCTTAAGAGTAAAATAGAGATGGCCCGATTGGTGACAATAGAAGTTTGAAATCTCTCCTTCAACCCACAACAGCGGAAAGGAACTTTCCAGCTCTTCCTTAACCATCCGTGTGACGTCAGAGACAGTGTAAATTTTGTCCGGTTTAACCAGGCTGTTATTCTCCACTTTCCTCCTCAATTATAATTTCTCTCTGAATAGAAAGGGCTTTTCCGGTTTGATAGTCAATATCAACAAAAACAGCTGAAAAGAAAATACCTTTCTTCCCTGGTTCAAAGCGCTGAGGCCGGGCTGTAAGGAATCTTTTTATGGCCTGGTCCGTGCGAATCCCGATAACTGAATCATAGCCTCCGACCATGCCTGCATCCGTAATAAAAGCCGTTCCCTTGGGAAGAATTCTTTCATCTGCTGTAGGAACATGGGTATGGGTTCCTATCACAGCAGAAACTTTTCCATCAAGATACCAGCCCATGGCCTGTTTTTCTGAAGTAGCCTCGGCATGAAAATCCACAACAATCACATTTGTTTTGGCTTTGAGTGCTTTTAGCTCCTCGTCAGCAACTTGAAAAGGACAGTCTACTGGTTCCATAAAGACTCTCCCCTGAAGATTCAGGATGCCAACCTTTTTCCCACTGCTTACTTCAAATATGTAGCTTCCTTTCCCTGGGTTTTTTTTTGGATAGTTGGCAGGCCGGAGCAATCGTGGTTCCTGTTCCAGATAATCAATCGCTTCCCTTTTATCCCAGATGTGATTTCCTGAAGTTAAAACATCAATCCGGGAAAAAAGCTCCTGGCCAACTTTTTCTGTAATACCTATCCCTCCAGCTGCATTTTCGCCGTTTGCAATGATAAAAGAAGGAGAGTGTTTCTGGACAAGGGCGGGCAAACATCTATTTAAACCTTTACGCCCCGGGCGGCCGATTATATCACCTATAAACAGAAAACTTATCTTATCGGGCATACTCAACAGCTCTCATCTCTCGAATAACTGTCACTTTGATCTGACCTGGATAATCCAGCTCATCCTTGATTTTTTGGGCAATCTCTTTGGCTATAACTGCTGCTTTTTCATCAGAGACTTTCTGGCTTTCAACAATAATCCTGATCTCGCGGCCTGCCTGCAGGGCAAAAGACTTGGCAACTCCTTCATATGAATTGGCTACCTCTTCCAATTTTTCAAGCCTCTTAACATATGCTTCCAGGAGTTCCCTGCGGGCACCAGGCCTCGCCGCCGAAAGAGTATCCGCGGACTGTACTAACACCGCTTCTACAGAAGGAAAATCCACATCACGATGATGAGAAGCGATGGCCTGAATAACAGCTTCAGATTCTCCGTATTTTTTAGTAAGTTCTACACTCAGCTCAGTATGGGTCCCTTCAATATCCCTATCCACGGCTTTTCCTATATCATGCAGGAGCCCTGCCCTCAGAGCAAGGTTGGCATCTAGTCCCAGCTCCTTGGCCATAAAATTTGCTAAATAGGCAACTTCCTTGGAATGCTGAAGTACGTTCTGTCCATAGCTTGTCCGGTATTTCAACCTGCCAAGAAGTTTAACGAGTTCAGGATGTACGTTCTGAACTCTGAGCTCCAGGACCACAGATTCCCCTTCCTGTTTGAATTTCTCCTCTAATTCTGTTTTGACCGTCTCTACAACTTCTTCTATACGGGCAGGATGAATTCTTCCATCATTAACCAGTTTTTCAATAGTCAGGCGAGCCAGTTCCCGACGAATCGGGTCAAAACTCGAGAGGATAACAGCTTCAGGAGTATCGTCAACAATTATGTCCACTGATGTCGCCAATTCCAGTGCACGAATGTTACGTCCTTCTCTTCCGATTATCCGTCCTTTCATGTCTTCAGAAGGAAGGTCAACAACAGAAACCGTTGTTGCCACTACATGTTCAGCCGAAGAGCGCTGAATAGCCTGGCTTATAATCTCACTGGCCAAAACCTGGCTTTTTTCCTTTGTCTCTTTCTCAATATCGCGGATTACCTGGACGGCTTCGAGCTTGGCTTCTTCTTCTATATTTTTTACCAGCATGTTTTTTGCCGCTTCCTGAGTCATGCCTGAAATTCTCTCAAGTTCCTCTGTTATCTGTTTTGTCATTTCCTCATACTTATTCCCTTTTTCATCCACTTCTCTTTCCCTCGCACTTAGCCCCTGCTCCTTAGTCGAAAACTCCTTTTCTTTTCTATCCAGGCTCTGAAACTTACGCTCTAAATTCTCTTCCTGCCTCATTAGCCTTCTTTCCATATCATTAATTTTTCTGCGTCTATCACGTGTCTGACTCTCGAATTCGCTCTTGAGGCTCAGCTGCTTTTCTTTGGCTTCTATAGAAGCTTCACGCCTGATCTTTTCTGCTTCTTCCTTTGCCCCTTCTAAAATATTTTTGGCTTCCTGGTTGGACTTAAAGATGCCCCGGGTTCCGGAAGTTTTTTTGAGCAAGATAAAAATGATAGACCCCGCCAAAAGGACAAGAAATCCTGCAATTATCAATGATGTTAAATTCACTTTGATTACCTCCTTATCAGATGAATCCAAGGAGATGAAAGTAAGGGGGGGTTATAAGATGATTACTCTTTCTGCTTCAGCAACAAGAGAAAATCTTGAGGGATAAAAATACAATCCAGGCATGCTTTCTCACCAAGTCCGGGAAGAGCTTCAGGGCAAATAATACACCTGAATTCTCTTCTCTGAGGGCTCAGATTTTCCCTCAGTACATCTAAACACTTCTGAGCTATATCTCTTGTTTTATTTAGTCGCTTCCTCAATATTTTTAAATGCATCATCATCTTTTGAATAACAATCCTCCAAACTTTCTATTTCACTCTCCATGTTTCCGATTACTTCACTCAATTGCTCCAGTTTTTTTTGGTTTAAAAAATATTCATCAGCAATATTTAAAGCAGCCAAAACCGCGATTTTTGAAGTATCCGCGGAATTTGACTTGACGGCAACTTCTCGCATTTTTTGATCAACATAAGAAGTAAGCCGGCTTATATATTTTTCATCCTCTTCTCCTTTGACTCTTATCTTATGTTTTTGTCCGTAAATTTCGATATCAATTATTTTGTCAGTCATATTCCAACCTGATCTATCTGGTTGATTAGTGTCTCAATTTTGTCTTTTATAGCCTTCCTGTCCTTCTCGTATTTTTTTAAGTCTTCGTCAAGCCTCCCGGTTCTTTTTGCTTGCTCCTCAAAATTTTTATTCTCCGTCTTCAACTCCTTAATCTGTTCCTTGAGTTTTGAATTCTCGCTAGCAAGCCTGTTAATATAATCAACAACCTGGGAGACTTTTTCTTCGAGTATTTTAATCCTTTCTAATTCGCTTGTCAATTCTACCTCCTTGTGGAGTTCCCCAAACTATTAAAAGACTACATTGTAGATGAAAAAAAGGGGACAAGCAACTTTTTTTCAAAAAAGGATAACATTTCCAAATCCGTTACCCCTGAGACCAAGGTTTTGGGAAATAGCGGCAGCGACCATTGAAGATTTAGCCTTCGGATTTTGGCTTTCGAGGGAAGTCGACAGAGTCGACTTGCGAGTATGTTTGAGCGTAGCGAGTTACGCAGCAACTGAGAAGGCCAAAAGGAGAATGGCGTTAAAAATCTGATTGGGAGCCAAGCTGTTTCCCAAAACTTCTCTGAACCACAAATCTGGCAATGCTTGCTCAAAAAAGTATCCTGTTCCCCTTTTTTTATTCGAAACATATTACCTCTGTCAAGAATAAAACAATTCATTTCTTCTTAGACCTAACTTTTGAGGGAACTTCTGTTCCTCCTTCTCTTAATTGAAAATTAAATTCCTTTTTTAAAACATTAATAATTTTTTGCTGAAGACTATCTACCTCCTCAGCAAGCAAAGTCTTCTGAGGATTACGATAGACAAAGCGAAGAGATAAACTTACCTTATCCTCAGGGATCGATGCCCCTGAAAATCTGTCATAGAGGTCAAATGTTTTCAGGTGCGGGATAGAAAGTCTCTCTATAACTTCTTTGATTTCCTGGTAAGTTATACTCCGGTTTACTATAAATGAGACATCTCGGGTGATACTCGGAAATCTATCTACTGGAACATGCTGGAAAGACTGTGGCTTCTTTCCAAACAGCATAGAAAGGTTTAATTCAGCTGCCCAGACAGCATCGTCTAAAGAGTAAGAATCGAGAAGGTTCTTTTTTAGCAATCCGAAATATCCGACAATCTCTTCTTTAAAAAGTAGAGCAAGAGAGTGTCCTTTCTCAAAAAAGGCATGATCTTTTTCCTGAAAGGAGAAAGGTTCGTATCTTAAATCGGACATTAGGGATTCCAGAGTTCCTTTCATGTGAAAAAAATCGGTCTCTTTACTCTTCTTCTGCCACTGTGTTGAACCAATTAAACCTGTAGTAGCCAAAGCAATCCTGGCCTGTTCCCGACTTGATTCCTTCTCCCAAAAATAGATATTTCCAACCTCGAAGATATGAATACCTTCAGCCCCTCTATTCCTGTTCCAGAGAATATTCTCCAACAGCCCTGTTATCAGTGTAGTCCTGAGAATTGATGCCTTGGAGGAGACTGGATTCCTGATTTCTATAGGCTTGCGTTTTGTTTTGAAACTGGCCTCCTCTTCAGGGTCAGAAAAGCTAAAATTAAGCACCTCGTCAAAACCAAGACTGAAGAGCAACTGGCGTAATTTATTTACTCTCTTTCTATTCTTGTCTAAAGAAGGCTCTAGTTCTCTAAGCGGCGGAAAGGTAGCAGGTATTTTATCATATCCATAAAAGCGCGTTATCTCTTCGATAAGGTCTGCTTCCCTTTCTACATCAATCCTGAAATGAGGAACTAAAACCTGCCACGTTCCTTCCTGTTGAATCTCAACCTGGAATCCAAGTCTTGAGAGGGTCCGGTACGTGAATTTCTCATCAATTTCCAGTCCAATGAGCTCAAAAATTCGTTTGTGACGGAGGATGACAGTTTTATTTTTTCTTGGCTTCGGAAAAACATCAACTATCTCTTTGGTTGCCTCCCCTCCCATCTGAGTAAGCAGAGAAGCTGCCATTAGAGCGCCCTGTGGAGGGAAAGATATATCTGCTCCTCTCTCGAAACGGTAAGAAGCATCTGTAAAAATCCCTGTTAATTTGCTTGTTTTTCGAACAGAGACAGGGTCAAAATACGCACTTTCAATAAAAATATTCTGAGTTTTCTCAAAAACAGCGGATTCCTCCCCGCCAATAACTCCAGCTAAGGCGACAGGTTTTTCTTCATCAGCAATCACCAGCATTTCCGGAGAAAGAGCAATATTCTTATCTTCCAAGCTCCTTAAGGTTTTTGATTCTCCTGCCTTTCGCACAATGATTTTATTGCCGGCAATCTTGTCTAGATCAAATGCATGGATAGGCTGGGCGGTTGAGAAAAGAACATAATTGGTTACATCAACAACATTGTTGATCGGGTTTAATCCCATGGCCTCTATCCTCTTTTTCAACCAATCCGGGGAAGGACCAACCTTAAGATTTTTGACGATTATTCCGCAGTAACGAGCGCAAAGGTTTTCATCCCAGATTTGAACATCGATAAGGTCAGAAGTCTCCTGCTCAATCTCGATAAGCGGCCAATTCTGCTCCTTAAGGTTCAGGCCGAGGACTGCAGCTATTTCCCGCGCAATCCCCAAATGTCCGAGAGTATCAGGGCGGTTGGCATAAGTTTCGATCTCTAATATTACATCTGAATCTCTTTCCTCCCAGTCTTCCACCAGCAATCCAATCATATCCAGCTTACTTATCAAGGCTGACAGATCACGGTCAATTTTGACATAATCCTTGAGCCAATCCAGACTTATTCTCATTTTAGTGCAAACTGCCTTATAAACCTTAAATCATTCTCATAAAAATATCTCATGTCCGGGATCTGGTAAGCGAACATAGCTGTTCTGTCCACGCCCAAACCAAAGGCAAATCCAGAGTACTTTTCAGGGTCGATATTGACATTCTTTAGAACCTGAGGATCCACCATTCCTGATCCTAAAATCTCTTTCCACCCGCTTCCTCCGCAGATGCGGCACTTCTCATCCTCTCCTCCACAGACAATACACTCTATGTCAACTTCAGCCGAGGGCTCTGTGAAAGGGAAAAAGCTCGGTCGGAACCTTATTTTGATCTTTTCGTAAAACAGGGTTTTAATAAAACGCTCCAAAGTCCCCTTCAAATTGGCAAAGGTTATTCCTTCATCTACTACTAATCCTTCAACCTGGTAGAACATAGGAAGGTGTGTTGGGTCGGAAGTCTCTCTTCTATAGACCCTTCCGGGAACGATGATTCTGATTGGAGGCTTCCGCTTTTCCATAGCCCTGATCTGAACAGGCGAAGTATGTGTGCGAAGAAGCAGGTCATCTGTAATATAAAGAGTATCCCAGTCATCCCTGGCAGGGTGATGTGGAGGAAAATTTAAAGCTTCAAAATTATAATAATCAGTTTCAACCTCCGGGCCTTCTTCGATGGAAAATCCCATGGACAAAAATATCTCCTCAATCTCCTGCTGGAAGAGTACAACGGGGTGAGGAGCTCCACAATATCCTTTTTCCCCGGGGAGAGTGAGGTCAATCTTTCTTACGGGTCGCTCTTTAACAGCAATCTCTTTCTTGAGTTTCTCAAGCCTTTCCTGGATATAGCTTTTCAGGCTGTTGATCATCTGGCCGGCTTGGGATTTCTTTTCAGGTTTTAAAGCATTCATCTCCTCAAAAAGGAGATTTAATTCTCCCCTTTTGCGACTCAAATAGGTGTTGCGCACTTCCTGGAGGGATTTTTCATCCTTCACTCGAGCTGAAACACTGTTAAACTTTTTTTTGAGTTCCGCTATTTTAGCCTTAAGATCTTTCATGTCACTAAACTTTTTGCTTACTGCTCATCTTAATATAAATTGTGAGATTGCCACGCTTCGCTCGTTATGACAATTCCATTGTTTGAGATTGCCGCGTCGTTCCACTCCCCGCAATGACCATCCGTCTCATCTCTTACTCATTGTGGGTTTGATGAATCAAACCCATACGTTAAATCCAGCCTTTACTACACTCCTCGCAAAAACATTTCATTCTATTTCAAATATGGATTTGATGAATCAAACCCCTACATCCCTTTAGCAAGGCGAGCTTGATAAATCAAGCCCCTACAAAAAATGAAAAAAGGGGACAGGCCCCATTTTTTTATTTCCTTTTTTAATGTCCCTTTCAACCTTTATTCTAAAAAATGGGGGGCTGCCCCCATTTTCCCCTCATATTCTTTCCTGTCAAGTGGTTGCGTCTTTGACTTTCTGGATAATATGTAAAAAAGTCTGGGGTGAGTTAACAGCCAAATCAGCCAGGATCTTCCTGTCAAGCTCGATATTCAGCTTTTTAAGACCAAATATAAACCGGCTGTAAGAGAGGCCATTGTTCTCCGCAGCAGCTTTTATCCTGATAATCCACAGCCTTCTGAAATCTCTCTTTCGGGTTCTTCTGTCCCTATATGCATAAAGAAGAGCTCTCTCAACAGCTTCTTTTGCTGTGCGGTAATTGTGGCTTCGTGCTCCCCAATATCCTTTAGCCTGTTTTAATATTTTTGACCTTCTTTGTCTTTTTCTGGGTCCTCTTTTTACTCTCGGCATTTTCTTCTCCTTGCGCTTTCCGTATTCGCTCTTTAAAATTCGTAAGGAAGCATTTTCTTGATCTTGCTCTTATCTGAATCTTTAATGAGGCCTTTTTTTCCTAATTTCCTTTTCCTCTTTGCTGATTTCTTTGTGAGGAGATGGCTTTTACAGGCTTTACTGTAGGCTATCTTTTTCTTTCCCGTTACTTTGAACCTCTTCTTTGCTCCCCTGTGCGTTTTTAGTTTTGGCATCTTTTCCTCCTGACTTTTTAGGACTTAACAGAGTAGAAACAGCCCAGCTTTGCCTCCTTATACCTCCATCCTGGAATCCGTTGTCTTTTGTGTCTTCAAAAACTCTTTTTAAAATGTTCTGAGCCAGTTCCGGCTTTGCTTTCTCTCTTCCTCTCATCATGACAGTTATCTTTACTTTATTGCCATCTTCCAGGAATCTCAGGACATGTCGCACCTTAAAACTATAATCATGGATGCTGATCTTGGGCCTGAATTTTATTTCTTTAATCTGAACTTGTTTCTGATGCTTTTTTGCTTCATGAGCTTTTTTATGTAATTCATATAAAAATTTTCCATAATCCATAACCCGGCATACCGGGGGAACTGCTTTAGGGGCAATTTCGACTAGATCCAGGCCCTTATCTCCGGCTATGGACAAAGCTTCTTTTAGAGACTTCACTCCTATTTGTTCCTTATTCTCATCGATTATTCTGACTTCGTTTGCCTGTATCATCTCATTTATCCTATGTGGCTTTTCTTTCTTCCCTCCTCGATAATATTTACGTCTTCGAATGATTGACCTCCTTTAAAGACTCACACTTAAAGACCTATTTTTATCCAATTCCTTTACTTTTTCAAGGAATTCATTAACAACAACTTCTCCCTTATCACCCTCCATGTGAATTCTCAGGGAAGCTGTGCCTTTATCGACTTCTTTGTCTCCCACAACAAGAATGAAAGGAATTTTATGAGTTTCTGCATCTCTAATTTTATAGCCGACTTTTTCCCTACGAATGTCTACCTGTGACCTTAATCCATTCTCTTTAAATGTTTTAGTTAACGAAGTCGCATAATCATTATGCCTGTCTGCCACAGGGATTAAAATCACCTGAACAGGAGCCAGCCAAACAGGGAAATTTCCGTTATAGTGCTCGATCAAGATACCAAAGAATCTCTCGAGCGAGCCCAGAATCGCCCTGTGAATGAGAAACGGCCTGTGTAACTTCCCGTCCTCACCCGTATAATGTAGATCAAACCTTTCGGCTAAATTAAAATCGAGCTGGATGGTGGTGCACTGCCAGGACCTCCGCAATACATCCTTTACTTTGATATCAATTTTTGGCCCGTAAAAAACACCTTCCCCTTCATCCACCTGAAAATCAAGCTCTGCGCTCTTTAAGGCTTTCTCCAGGGCTTGTGTCGCTTTATCCCAATCTTCAACCTTTCCCACGTACTTTTCAGGCCGGGTAGCAAGAAAGACGTCATATTCTTTAAATCCAAAGGTATTAAAAAATCTTATAGCCAGAAATATGACTCGTTTAATCTCTTCTTCAAGCTGGTCCGCACTGCAAAAAATATGAGCATCATCCACCGTAAATCCCCTGACTCGTAAGAGTCCGTGGAGAACCCCGCTCCTCTCATGCCGATAAACTGTGCCGAGCTCTGCCCAGCGAAAAGGGAGGTCTCGGTAGCTACGCTGCCTGGAGTTGTACACCATAGTATGGAAGGGGCAGTTCATTGGCTTCAGCTCATACTCCATCCCTTCGCTCAGGATAGGTGGGTACATAGCATCATAATACTCAGTGTGGCCGCTTTTCCTCCAGACATCGAGCTTAGCTACATGAGGGGCATAAATAAAATCATAATCATCCTTTAGGTGTTCTTCATGCCAGTAACCCTCGATAATGCGTCTGACTGTTGCTCCCTTGGGATGCCAGAGGACTAATCCAGCTCCCAAATCCTCGTTAAAACTAAAAAGATCCAATTCAGTGCCAAGCTTCCTGTGATCCCTTTTTTTAGCTTCTTCAAGCAGATCAAGATAATCTTCCAGGTCTTTCTTCTTAAAGAAAGAAGTCCCGTAGATCCTTTGAAGCTGTTTTCCCTTCTCATCTCCTTTCCAGTATGCGCCCGATACAGAAAGAAGATTGAAGTGTTTGATAGCACCTGTGGAGGGTAGATGAGGGCCTAGACAGAAATCAACAAAACTTCCCTGTTTGTAACATGTTACTTTTTTATCGCCTTTTTCTTGAATTAGCTCTACCTTAAGCTCCTGTCCCATATCCTGGAAAAGACGAAGAGCTTCTTCTTTAGGAAGCTCGAGTTTCTGAATAGGAATATCCTCTTGGGCAAGTTCCTGCATTTTTTTCTCAATTGTCGAAAGGTCTTCAAGTGTAAAAGGCTTATCCCTTAGAAAATCATAGAAAAACCCATCTTCCACTGCAGGTCCAATCCCTGTTTGGGTCTCCGGAAAAAGCTCAAGAACTGCATGGGCCATAAGATGGCCAGTACTGTGCCTTAAGGTTTCCAGGTCCTCATCAGTACTTTTATTAATCAATTAAATCTCCAAATATTTTTCTAAAGGGCATCCAATCCTTCTATTTTTCCATCAATCTTAGTAAAAAAGAGGCTCATAAGAGAGTTTGAGATGGGGAATAAAATCAGAAAGGACAGTGGCTTTTTTAATCGAAAAACCAAATTCCTCGGCTTTTACCTTAACTGATTCAGCCATCAAAATCTATATATATTCAACATGGTGGGCAATGCAACATCTCTTTTTAACTTTTCCTCTTGAATACACATTCTATAATTGGTAGGCGCGGAGGGTATCGAACCCTCGACTTCTTCCGCGTCAAGGAAGCACTCTCCCACTGAGCTACGCGCCTACTCTTTCCGAGCTTATATATATTAATTAATTTACGCTGTTAGTGTCAATAAAAAAGGGGTCGCGTCTCGTGTGTAGGACTGCATCCTACAGGATTTTGAGGAAATATCTTACATGAAATTCAGAAAAACGCCGATACCATTTGCGCGGCATTATTGTATTATATTCTAGGTGAGGATGAATGGGAACCAAAAGTGGGGGTTGTCCCCAGTAGAGAAGGAGGATATAAATCTTTTAATCCATAACCACGGAGCGATATAGAAAGAAGAAGGAAATTTTACTTCCCTAGAATATATATTGACGAGGATAATATTTTTATAATATACATTGTCAGCAATTATAGATAGGGTAAATAATTAACAAAACATTATAAGCACTACCTCTTTCTAAATT
>JADHWO010000061.1 GCA_016783445.1 Candidatus Aminicenantota bacterium | reverse complement strand
TCTTAACTTCATTGATTATAACGATTTATAATAGATTTTCACCGTAATCGATTTGAAACATAATTTCTTTTTTTTTATGCTGTAACTTCAATAATATCAATACATATTTTTTAATTTTAGAAACGTTGGGACACTAGTGGGCCTGTCCCCATTTATTCCTGCAAAAACGGATATAATTGCTTCGTCGTTACGCTACTCGCAATTACACTTCTAATTGTGAGATTGCGTAACCTGATGCTAGCGAATCGTGGCAATCTTCTTCTCCCCTCTCGATAACATTCTGAATGTGGGCTTGATAAATCAAGCCCCTAAGTAAAAGGAAAAAATTGCCGCATAGCTTTGCTTCTCGTAAAAACATCCTAAATGAGGGTTTGATGAATCAAATCCATACAAAAAATCTCTCAAACTGCTTTCACTTAGTAAAACAAAATAAATATGATATAATCTGAGCAATGAAAAAGAAAAAGATGGATCTAAAATCCTCGGTTTCCCAAAAGCTTAAAAGAAAAAAGCGAGGCTTGTCCTCTGATATAACCGGTATTTTCCTGATTTTTGCCGCAATTTTTATCTTTGTCAGCTTGATCAGCTATGATTCCCGGGATCCTTCCTGGACAAATACCGGTTGGGCCAATGCTGATCCTACCACACTGAAAATCCATAATTTTGCCGGAAAAGCGGGCGCATACCTCTCAGACGCTCTCCTGCAATTTTTAGGGCTTGCCATCTTCCTTCTGCCTTTTGCTCTTTTCTACCTTGCTTTCCAGGCCTTCTCATCTGTAAAGGAAAAACGTATCTTAATAAAAATTGGAGGAATTTTTTATCTTATTATCGTCGTGAGTTCTCTTCTTTTTATGCTTTTCCGGAGTTTTTCTTTCCTTGGAGGAACGGAGATTCTAGCTGGAGGACTTTTTGGCAAATTGACCTCTTCTTTTTTGATTAAATATTTCAGCCGTGTAGGAACAATCCTCGTTCTTTTTGCTCTCCTCATCTTTTTCTTTATTTTCTCCACTAAACTATCCATAGGAGACATTTTCCACTTCTTTTCAAGATTCTTTGGTTTTGTGTTCAAAGAAGTCAGAATTAAGATCACTCGATACCAGAAACAAAAGCGTCGGGAAAAAATGAGGAGAAAAGTAGTCGAAAAATATTCTTTACTGGGTGAGGAAGAGGATGAAAAACCCAAACTAAAGAAAAGAAAAAAAGAAATAAAAAAGAAAAAAGAGCCAGAGCCCATAAAGGCTAAACCAGTCCCTCCTACTGCGCCAGAAATATATCTTTTTCCTGAAATGGAAAAAAATGGGGGTTACAATTACCCGCCTCTAACTCTTTTGGATATGGGAAAAGAAGCTGAAAAAATCGACAAAAATGAACTTTATGAAAAAAAGCAGCGGATAGAGGAAAAATTAGCTGAATTTCGAGTTGAGGGAGAAGTCAGGGAATATCACCCCGGCCCTATTATCACCACTTACGAATTCTATCCTGATCCAGGCATTAAAATTAGTCAGGTGGCTAACCTTTCAGAAGACCTGTCCTTGGCTTTAGGAGCGGAATCTGTCAGAGTCCAAAGAATGCCTGGGAAGTCCTCTCTCGGAGTTGAGATTCCCAACAACAAAAGAGAAATCATAAAACTCAGGGATGTTTTACAATCAGAAAAATTTAGCGGTTCTCCCTCCAAGCTGACTTTTGGCCTGGGAAAGAGCATTCATGGGGAAGAGTATACTTCAGATTTATCAATCATGCCCCATCTTCTTATTGCTGGGGCCACCGGAACAGGGAAAAGTGTCGCGCTCAACTCGATCATTGCCAGCATTCTTTACAAAGCTACTCCTGAAGAGGTCAAGATAATCCTTATTGACCCTAAAAGGATAGAATTTGCTCTTTGGGATGGAATCCCTCATCTTATCAGCCCTGTTATCAAAGACGCAAAAAAAGCAGCCGCCATTTTACTGGATACCATAAAAAAAATGGAAGATCGGTATCAAAAGCTAGGTCTTCTCCGTGTAAGGAATATCGAACAATACAACCACCAGATTAAACAAATACTAAAAGAGAAAAAAGGGAAACTGACGGAAGAGGAAAGAGGAAAACTCAAGCCTCTACCGTATCTTGTCATAATTATTGATGAATTAGCAGAGCTGATGATGGTCGGAGCTCAAGATGTGGAGTACTGCATTGCCCGCCTTGCTCAATTAGCACGAGCTGTTGGTATTCACCTTGTAATGGCTACTCAAAGGCCTTCAATCGATGTGATAACAGGAACAATCAAAAATAATTTCTCCAGCCGTATAGCCTTTCGTGTTCCTTCCAAGATTGACTCCCGGATTATCCTTGACACGGGTGGTGCTGAAAAACTCCTTGGCTTAGGAGACATGCTCTTCATGCCGCCCAATTATCCCCGCCTTATCAGGCTGCACTGTTCTCATATTTCTGTTCCCGAAATCACCAGGCTGGCCAAGTTTATCAAGGAACAGGGGAGTCCTACATATGACGAAAAAATCGTCAAAACCCTTAAAAGAAAAACTGAACCCGGATGGGAGGAAACAGGCGAAAAGGATGCCCTCTATGATAAAGCGCTTGAACTTGTTCTCCTCACAGGACAAGCCTCTGCATCTTATCTTCAGAGAAAGCTCAAGCTGGGTTATGCCCGCGCAGCCAGAATTATTGACCAGATGGAATATGAAGGAGTAGTTGGTCCTTCGGAAGGCAGCAAGCCAAGGGAATTCCTGGTCGATCCCCTGCCGTATCTAGAAAAAATGAAAAAAGAGGAGTGAGTGTTTCCTCGCAGAAAAAAGAAAAGAGAGGTAAAAAAAGCCCTTCAAGACCAAAACCTCCAGAAGGCTTTAGAAAAAGCTTCTTCCCACCATTTCAAGAAATTTAATACCACAAAAGATGAAATCCCATGGGAGGAATATAAAGAAAAGGCCATAGCAATAAGAGAAGAGTGCGTCAAACGCCTCCCTCAGCTTATTCAAAAATTCACTGAAGAAGCGACAAAAGCCGGAGCACACGTTTATAAATCTTCAACTCCAGAGGAAGCTCTATCAACTATTGAAAAAATCGCACGCCAGAAGAAGGCCAAGCTTATTGTCAAATCTAAATCCATGGTGAGCGAAGAAATCCAGCTCAACAGTTTTTTTGAGAAAAAAGGCTACAAAATTATTGAAACAGACCTGGGAGAATGGATCATCCAGCTAGCAAAAGAAAAACCTTCCCATATCACTGCCCCCGCACTGCACAAAACAAAAGAAGAAATTGCTGAGCTTCTCAGCCGCCATCTTGGAAAAAATGTTCCTCCTGAGCCAAAAGAAATTGTAAAGCTTGCCCGTGAAGAGATGCGGAAACACTACATGGAAGCTGATATCGGAATTTCAGGTGCCAACCTGGCTGTCGCTGAATCCGGGACTCTTGTCATTATCAGTAATGAAGGGAATGCCCGGCTTGTTACATCTCTTCCACCTGTCCATATAGCCCTGGTCACGACGGAAAAATTCGTTGAAACTCTGGAACAGGCTACTACTCTCATAAAAGCCTTAATTCTTGCCTCCTCGGGCCTTAAATTAACCTCCTATGTCTCCTTCATCACAGGGCCAAGCCGGACGACCGACATTGAGAAAGAATTAGTTATTGGAGTCCACGGACCCAAAGAACTCCACATCATCATCCTCGATAACGGAAGGCTCAAATTAAGCCAGGATAAGGACCTGGATAAAATCCTTTACTGCCTGAAATGCGGGGGATGTTTGCTTGTCTGCCCCATTTTTTTATCCGTTGGCGGCCACGTTTACGGGGGCCCTGTCTATTCGGGAGGCATTGGCATTTTATTGACTTCAGTGATCGATTCTTTTAAAGATTCCTCTTCGCTGTTCGATTTTTGCGCGGATTGCAAAAAATGCGAAAAATTCTGCCCGGTTGGCATCCCTATAGGCGACCTCATTCTCAAGCTTAAGAGCAAAAAGGGGCCAAAACTTTGGGAGAGGACTCTCTCAAGCTTTTTTCGAAAAAAATCCCTTTCCGAGAGTACAACAAAGGTTTTTTCCATCCTGCAAAAACCCTGGAAGAAAAACGGACATTTGAAAATATTTCCTTTTTTTTGGGCAAAAGGAAAATCCTTTCCAGCTATTAATCTGAAAAAAAGCAGGCCTTCAGAAGAAAAAAGAGGAGAGAAAATCTACCTTTTCCAGGGATGTATGGTAAAGTTCTTCTTTCCGGAAATTCGAGAGAGCGCACTCGCCAGCCTTTCTCATTTTGGTTTTAATACGGTATCTCCAGATGACCAGGTATGCTGTGGAGCACCCAGCCTTCATTTAGGCCATAAAAAAGATGTTCAAAAACTGGCAAAAAAGAACCTGGCTTCTTTTGAGAAAGAAAACCCGGATTATATTCTCACCGTGTGCCCAACCGGAAATTCTCTGCTTAAAAAACTTTATCCTGAGCTCGAACCAGAGTCTTCCCGCTGGACAAAAAGAATCTTCGACTTCACCGAATTTATGGTAAAGAAGGAATTATTCCCGGAAACAAAGAGCACTCCTAATAAAGAAAAGGTTTTTTACCATTATCCCTGCCATTATTTAAATTCTCTTGGACTGAAGGACGAGCCAAAAAAAATGCTGCGGGCATTAGCCCTAATCCCAACAGAAGAGGAAGAACCGTTTACATGCTGTGGATTCTGCGGTGTTTTTTCATTAAAAAATCCGGAAATCTCAGCCAACTTGTGGGAGAAAAAAAAGCAGAAAATTCTCAAGAGCGAAGCCAGTCTTATTGCCACTGACTGTCCGGGCTGCCTTTTCCAGTTAAAAGCTAACTTAAAGACTGAGAAACAGCCATTTAAAATTTTTCATACAGCCGAGCTTTTTGCTAAAGTTTTGGAGCGATTTTCAAAAAAGGAAAGCAAATCCTCCAGCCTGCCTCTTTTTTAAGCTCCTGTTTTATCATTCACTTTTATCCCGTTCCCCGGCTTACTGCCTGTTTCCTTGTGGAAGCCACTTTATTATAAATATCTCTAGAAATTCCTGGCACATAATTCCTGGAGGGAAAAAATCGGTAAAAATATCTTAAAAGGAAAAAAGTTAGGAAAAATGTAATTTAATGCACTGTAGGAAAATAGAGGCCGATCTTTGTTTTTTCTTTAATATTCTGCCATTTTTCTTGGGGAACAGAAAGGAAAGCCTCCACAATGTGGGGATCGAACTGGGTGCCCTGGCTTTTTTCAATTTCTCTATAAGCTTCTTCAAATGTATTTCCTTCCCTGTAAGGCCTGTCAGAAGTTATAGCATCCAGTGTATCGACCACAAAAAATATTCTCGCCTCTAAAGGAATCTCTTCTCCTTTCAAACCATAGTGATATCCTGTTCCGTCATACCTTTCATGATGATACAGAACAACCTGGGCTGCTTTTTTTAAAAATTCAAATTCCTCAATTATTTCATAACCTATATAAACATGTTCTCTAACAATCTTTATCTCTGTATTAGTAAGAGGGCCGGCTTTTCTCAAGATGGATTCCGGTATCCCTATTTTTCCAATATCATGGAGCAGAGCACCTCTTTCGATGTTTATTAAAAATTCTTTATCTTCAATCCCAAGTACTTTTGCCAGCAGAGATGTATATCCTGCCACAAGCTGGGAATGGCCCAATGTATCTTCATTGCCATCTGTTGTTGCGATCAAATGGAGAAGGCTGGAATTCAAAAAGAGCATTTTTTCAGCACTGTCTTCCTCAACGCCGGATATTTGGTCTTTGAAGATATTCATGTAGCGTTTATCCAGATAACTTAAAATCCTGTGAGCCGACAGTACTTTTCTAACTTCGGCGGTTTCCCAATTTTTTGACAGTTTTACTTCTTTTTTACTTTTTCCACCAACTATAAAATCAAAGGGAGGCTTTGAACCTGCTGGTCTTTTACTAGGGCTTTCTCCAAGTTTAAAGCGCCTGAAGTCTTCAGAATTATAAGAGAAAACCAGTTCACGCTTTTCTGCTTCTTTTAAGGAATAAAGACTCATTTTTTGCTGCGAAGAGATTTGCTCAACTGAGTTACTCATGCTTTTTACACTGTTTTTTCCAATATCCATTTTTCGCATTTAACTTAGTCGAAGGCATATTAAAAAAATTGAAAAAATTCTAACTTGCCAACTACAATTCCGGTTTATATAATGGCAACGATGGAAAGGACAAAGGAAGCTATCAATATAGAAGAAATCTGTACAAAATACAGACCTATCATTAGCTTTAGAGTTAAAAAATCCTTGGGAGCATCCACTCCAGAATGGGAAGATGTTGTTAATGAGATCATCACCAATGTTATAGAAAAATTAAAAAAAGGGGAGTTTAGAGGCGAATCTTCGATTGGAACTTTTATCTATACTATAACCAGTCGCAGGATCATTGATTACATCCGGCATAAAAGTAAAGTGCTGAAACATACACCCGAACCAGCACACTATCCTGACCCCCAGGAGTACATTGAAAACAAAGAAAGAGCTGAATTAATGGCAAATGCCATAAAAAAACTAAAGCCTAAATACAGGGAGGTCCTTTACTTATACTATTATAAAGATTTCTCCAGAGAAGAAGTTGCTAAAAAATTAAGTATCAGTCCGCGCCGGGTGAGCGAGCGAGTGAATTATTCACAAAAACTTTTAAAAAAACTGATATAAACATGATTTTTTTCCGTTTTTTTGCTCTTTCTACGACTAAACTTTATGAAATTAATTTAAGAGGAAAGATGATATGAGAAACTGCAAATTTGAAGAACTCATCGATGCCTATTTATTGAATAGGTTAACTGAAAATAATAAGGAAAAACTCGAGAAACATTATTTTGACTGCCCCGATTGCTTTAACAAAATGGTGGAAAGAGACGAGCTTATTTCCATAATCAAAAGCAAAGGGGATATTATCTTTAAAGATGAATATGTTACAGAAGAGGCAAAGGGAGAAACCTGGCTTGAAAAAATCACTTCCTTCCTTACTCCCAAACAGTGGGCTATGGCAGCGGCTTCGGCTTGTTTAATCTTTGTTATCGTTTTTGGAGTTATCCCCAACCTTAAGACAACATCTCCTCGATTTTTCATAAATGAAGATATGGTCAGGGGAGGATCAATAACTCTCATCTCTCCTGTCTTTGAGACACATGTATTTCCCTCACAGTTTGAGTGGAAAAAGTTAGGTGAAAACATCGAATACAAAATCTATATTTATGACAACGGTGACGTGTTGTGGCAAGATACAACAAAAGAAAATTTTATTGTCCTGCCGGAAAAAATTAAAAAACTCCTTTCAGGTGAAAAATACTCATGGCAGGTGAAGGCCTTCTCTCCTGAGGGGACCCTTATTTCTGTTTCCAGCAAGGTTCAGTTCAAGATTAATCAAAACAAATAGAACTCCAGCCTCTACTTTACTATCCAGAATATATTCTTTTCTAGTCCTCTTCTACTTTTTCTTCTTCAGTATACATCCTGCCCCGACTTTCGTCTTCAAAAGCCAGGCAGCACATCAAACGGCCGCATAATCCGGAGATCTTTGTGGGATTAATGACAATCTGCTGTTTTTTTGCCTTCTGGATTGTTACTGGCTCAAAACTCTTCATAAAGCTAAAACAGCAAAGCTCGCGGCCGCAAACTCCCAGCCCTCCAACCATCTTTGCTTCATCCCGAACACCAACCTGGCGCATTTCAATCCGCATCTTGAATTCTTTTGCCAAATCTTTTACTAACTGTCTAAAATCAATACGGCCATCTGCAGTGTAATAGAAAATTCCCTTCTTTTCATCAAAGAAATATCGAACCATGACTAATTTCATAGGTAAATTTCGACTCTTGATACTCTTCAGACAAAAATCGAACGCCTGTCTTTCTTTCTTTTTTAGCCATTTAAACTTTTCCTTATCTTCTTCAGTTGCTTTCCGTATTACTTTAACTGCATCCCGGGCAGATTTTTGGTGGGAGCAGATATCACTCGAGACATCCACAACAGCCGCCAAATCACCTCCCAGCTCAGATTCAATGATACATAAATCCCCTATTATTAGATCTTCATTTCCCTTATTGACCCGGAAAACCTTACCCGACGATTCGGAAAGCACACAAATAATATCAGACATATTTCCCTTCCTTAAAATTTGAAAAGAATGAACTTACTAGCAGGTTCATGTTGAGATTTTTTTCTAAACCGTAAATAGCATAGTCTATCTTAGTCAGGAAATTAATCAAGGCTTCAGAGCTCAACAGGGATTCTGTTTTTCTGAGTTGCTCCTCATAATCAGGATTCATTAAAAGGCGAACATCACTTTTTTCCTGGAGCAGGATTAAATCGCGGCAGAAAGAAGAGAGAATTTGCATAATCTGTTTCCATTCTTCTTTGACCAGCCCCCTGTAAGAATAAGCATAATTCCTCAAAAAGCCAGCAATATTTTCTTTCTTGATAAGAGAAAGGAAAAGTTGCCACGCCTGTTCTCTTTTTGCCTTAACCTCTTCCCATTCCAAAGCCATGGCCTGTTTGAGATTCCCATGAACAAAAAGAGAAAGTATTCTGGCTTTTTCCTCGTCAAATCCTTTTTCTACCAAATTCTTTCCTATATCTTCTCTGGAAACAGGCGAAAAGTTTAAAATCTGGCACCGCGATTTTATGGTTGGTAAAATTAAAAAAGGATTATGAGTAACAAGTAAAATATAAGAAAAAAGAGGAGGCTCTTCCAGTATTTTCAGCAGAGAATTTGCTGCTGGTTCTTGCATCTTTTCAGCTTCTGGCACAATAAAGATTCTCTTCTTTCCCAACATGGGCTTCAGGTAAGCTAACTTTCTCAAGATCCTCATCTGCTCAATCTTGACTACATTTTTCTCTGGTAATATCTCTATAACATCAGGAAAATTTTTTGCATTTATCGCCCTGCAGGATGAGCAGGACTCACAGGCATCATCTTTTTTCCGTTTGCAGTTCATGGCTTTAGCCACCATCAAAGCCATACTTTTCTTGCCAACTCCCTCCGGCCCGCAGAAAAGCATAGAATTGGGAACCTTATTTTTTTGCAGTGCTTTCCTCAGGACCTTCTTCACACGGTCATTACCTAATATGTCTTTAAAGGGCATTATTCCTTCCTGAATTTTTCTGTCTTCCTGTTAAAACCATCTTCAAGAATTTACCTGTATGAGATTTTTTTTCTTTTGCCACCTCTTCGGGCACACCCTGAGCCACCACCCAGCCTCCTTTCTCGCCTCCTTCTGGACCCAAGTCTATAATATAATCACAATACTTGATAACATCAAGGTTATGTTCGATGATAACAACTGTGTTGCCCAAATTGACCAGTTCTGAAAGAACCTCAAGAAGTTTACGTACATCATCAAAATGGAGCCCGGTAGTGGGCTCATCCAGAAGATAAAGCATTTTCCCCGTATCTTTCCGGCTTAACTCCTTGGTCAATTTGATCCGTTGAGCCTCTCCTCCTGAAAGAGTTGGGGCTGGCTGCCCCAGTCTGATGTAACCTAAGCCCACCTTTTTTAATGTTCCAAGCTTCCTTTTTAGTACAGGATTGGATTTTAGATATTCGTAAGCCTCATCCACAGTCATATCCAGATAATCCGCAATATTTTTGCCTTTGTATCGGACAGAGAGCGTCTCCATATTATACCGTTTGCCTTCACAGCGGTCACAGGTAACAAAAACATCGGGTAAAAAGTGCATCTCGATTTTTTTTACGCCAGCTCCTTGACATTCTTCACACCGCCCTCCATGAAGATTAAAGCTGAAGCGACTCGCCGAATATCCTCTTATCCTTGATTCTTGAGCCCGGGAAAAAAGCTGTCTGAGAGGAGTAAAAAGTCCTGTATATGTGGCAGGATTAGACCGCGGTGTCCGTCCGATGGCTTTCTGGTCTACAGAGACAACCCTGTTAATCTGATCAATTCCCAGAATATCCTGATGCTTACCTGGTTTCTGTTTTGCCTTATAAAATATGTTTAAAAGGCTTTTATATAGTATATCGTATAAAAGAGTGCTCTTCCCCGAACCAGAAACACCCGTGACCGCTGTCATGACTGACAGGGGAAGCCGGACATCAATACTTTTTAAATTATGCTCTTCAGCCTTTAACACAACAAGCCAGCCTTTTGGTTCTCTCCTCTCCGGAGGTAAAAGAATGCTTTTTTCTTTTCTCAGATACTGAGAAGTCAACGAGTTCTGCGAAGACAGTATATAATCTAAATTCCCTTCTGTGACTTTAAATCCTCCTTCTTCCCCAGCTCCAGGGCCTAAATCAAGGATAAAATCAGCTGAGCGAATGGTCTGCTCATCATGTTCAACAACAATGATTGAATTTCCCTGATCTCTTATGTCTCTCAAAAAAGAAATCAAACGTCTGTTATCTCTCTGATGAAGACCAATGGTTGGCTCATCCAGGACATATAGTATGCCCCTCAGGCGGGCACTTACCTGAGCAGCCAGCCGAACGCGCCGGGCCTCTCCTCCCGAGAGAGAAGCAGTTGCCCTGGATAACTGGATATATGGCATTCCCAGTGCGACAATAATCTTGATGCGCGAGAGGATCTCCTTCTGTATTCTTGAAGCGATTATCTCTTCAGATGGGGAAAACTCTAAAGAAGAGAATTCCTTGATCAATCTGTCTGCCGGCAGAGCGGTAAATTCATAAATATTTTTATCTCCAATTTTTACCGCCATACTTTCCTTCTTCAGCCTGCTCCCTTCACAAACCGGACAAATATCCTCTGTAAGTTTCACTTCACCTCGAAAATTCAGGACAGTCTGGCAGCCGAGGCCGTGGCAGCGTGGACATGCCCCATAAGGACTGTTGAATGAAAAATTCCGGGGCTCAAGCTCTGGAAGGCTGATCTCACAATAAGGACAGAGCAAACTTAAAGAATAATAAATCTCTCTTCCGTCTTTTTTTTTCAATAGAAGATCTCCCCCGGAAATCTCAAGAGCCTTATCCACCGCCTCCTTTAGCCTCTTCTCTGAAGAGGAAGAAAGATTTATTTCGTCAATCAGGATCTCAATGCTGTGCTTTTTTGTCCTTTCCAGGTAAATTTCCTCCTCCAGTTCTCTAAACTGCCCATCCACACGAACACGTAGAAAACCCTTTTTCCTCAGCCTTTCAAAAAGACGGAGATACTCTCCTTTGCGCCCCTTAACCACAGGTGAAAGTATTTTAACTTTTTCTCCAGAGGAAGAATCAATAATTCTTTTTAAGATCTGCTGAGGAGTCTGGGAGCTTACCTTTCTCCCACAGCGGGGACAGTGAGGGCTTCCCACCCTGGCAAAAAGAAGCCTTAAAAAATCATACACCTCTGTGACCGTGCCAACAGTAGAGCGAGGATGGGAAGAAATTGTCCTTTGGTCGATTGAAATGGAAGGAGAAATACCTTCTATGGATTCCATTTCAGGCTTTTCCATCTGATCAATATACTGCCGGGCATATGGAGAGAGGCATTCAATGTAGCGCCTCTGACCTTCAGCATAAAGGGTGTCAAAAGCAAGGGAGGACTTTCCCGAGCCACTTGGTCCGGTGATAACAATCAGTTTATTTCGCGGAAGGTTTACATCAATTCTCTTGAGATTATGCTGAGCGGCCTTTTTTACTTTAATCTCTTTGAGCATGAGTTCTCATTTTATCATACTTACTGCTCTAAACAAGCTTAATCGCTATTTCCTAGAGGCATTCCCAATTCCATGATATCTTTGATAAAGGTTTTGGGAAATAGCGTAAGCGACCATTGAAGATTTAGCCTGCGGATTTTGGCTTTCGAGGGAAGTCGACGGAGTCGACCTGCGAGTATGTTGAAACTCAGGTCAGCAGGTTCAAACGGTTTTTTTACCTGCTGGCCTTCGCTTATGCTTTTAAAAAATTGATTGAGGAAAAGCGTTAAAAATCTGATTGGGAGCCGAGCTATTTCCTAAAACCTCCTTGAATCATAAATTTGGAAATGTTCACCTATTACCTTACATTTTCATTGACCATTTTGATTCAATAATAATAATATAGGATTGTCATCTATCCAGGATTAGGTTATATGTCTCGAGAGGAAAATTTACTCAAATCTTTAGAACTGTTAAAGGATATCGGAGTCAAGAACGACTCCATCCAGGCAATAAAACATCTTCCCGCCCAGGAAGGTAAATACCGAGAGTATCCGCCCGACGTCCATCCTGCTCTCGTTGAAGCCCTCAAAGAAAAAGGATTTCTAAAACTTTACACCCATCAGCATCTTTCCTGGCAGTTGCTCAAGAAAGGAAAAAACATCACTATTGTCACTCCCACAGCTTCAGGAAAAACGCTCTGCTATAACCTCCCGGTGCTTGATGCTATTTTGGAAAATCCGTCATCCCGGGCAATTTATCTCTTCCCTACTAAGGCTCTTTCTCAGGATCAAAAAGCCGAACTCAATGAGACAATCAAAAAACTTCCTGACGAAATAAGAATTTTCACTTACGATGGAGACACACCAAAGGATGCAAGAAAAGCCATAAGAGCTCGCGGACATATCATACTCACAAATCCTGATATGCTTCACGCAGGAATTCTGCCTCATCACACTAAATGGATTAAACTATTCGAGAACTTAAAATACATCGTCATCGATGAGCTTCACAATTACCGCGGCATCTTCGGCAGCCATCTGGCAAATATTTTAAGAAGGCTGAAGAGAATAACAAAATTCTACGGTTCTAAACCCCAATTCATTCTCTGCACAGCCACTATTGCTAATCCTCTGGAGATGGCAGAAAATATGATAGAAGAGCCGGTCTCGCTTGTGGAAAACAACGGAGCCCCGCAAGGAGAAAAATATTTCATTTTCTATAATCCGCCCGTTGTTAACAGGTTCTTAGGGATTCGCCGTTCCTATGTCAATGAATCCCGGCGGGTTGCTTCTTTATTCTTAAAAAACGATCTTCAAACCATTGTTTTTGCTCAGAGTCGCCTCATTACTGAGGTCTTGTTGACGTATCTCAAGGAAGACATTGAAAAAACAGTAAAGGATGAAGGGCTCATTCGGGGTTACAGAGGCGGCTACCTCCCTTTAAAAAGAAGAGAGATCGAAAAAAATCTCAGGGAAGGGAAAATAAAGGGCGTTGTCTCTACAAATGCCTTGGAATTGGGCATTGACATCGGAAGTCTCGACATTGCCGTACTTGCAGGCTATCCCGGGACTATTTCCAGCACCTGGCAGAGGGCAGGCCGGGCTGGCCGAAAAACAGGAAAATCCGCTGCGGTTCTGGTCGCTTCAAGCTCACCCCTCGACCAATTCATCATCACTCATCCGGATTACTTTTTCTCAAAAAATCCAGAAAAAGCATTGATTAATCCGGATAATCTCTCGATTCTTGTCAGCCATATCGAGTGCGCAACTTTTGAGCTTCCTTTTATTGACGGAGAGAAATTCGGCCGCGCCGAAATTGGCGAACTTCTGAAGTTTTTAGAAGACGAGAAGCTTATCCATCACTCAAAAGACAAATGGTTCTGGACATCCGATGCCTATCCTGCGGACACAGTCAACCTGAGAAGTATAAGTTCCGATAATTTTGTGGTCGTGGACACAAGTAAAAAAACAAAAGCCATCGCTGAAGTTGATTTCTCATCTGCCTTGACCAGCCTCCACCCGAAAGCCATCTACATGTGTGAAGGCGAGCAGTATTATGTCGAAAAACTCGACTATAACCAGAGAAAGGCTTATGTCAAAAAGACCGACGTCGATTATTTTACAGATGCCATAGACTACACAAAAATTAAAATTCTTGATGTTTTTGATAAAAAAAATCTGGGAAAATTCTCCATCTTCCACGGTGAAGTTCATGTCGCAACACAGGTCGTCGGCTTTAAAAAAATCAAGTTCTACACATCTGAAAATGTTGGAGCCGGAGACCTAAGCCTTCCCCAGAACGAAATGCACACAACGGCCTACTGGTTAACCATATCCTCTGAGATCTTTCAGTCTCTCCCTTTTTCTCCGGAACAAAAAATTAACGGGTTGTTTGGCCTGGCTTACCTTCTCCATCATGTTTCTCCTCTTTTTTTGATGTGTGACCTCCATGATATCGGTGTGTCCATCGGTGACAACTCCACAGGAAAATCTATCCCTCCGCGGAATATTCCTTTAAAAATTTTCCGGACTGAGGAGCAGCCCGACTTTTCTGATTTGGCCTTTGAGCCGAATATCTTCATCTATGATAGTTATCCTGGGGGAATAGGATTAAGCCCTTCTCTCTTTGAGCTGGAAAAAACTCTTCTTGAACATTCCAAGAAGACCATCGCAGTCTGTCCCTGCGAGGAAGGATGTCCCTCGTGTGTAGGCCCTACAAAAGAAAGCGGCAGACAGGCCAAACAGGTTTCGCTGGAAATACTGAAAAAACTTCTTGAATTA
>JADHWO010000060.1 GCA_016783445.1 Candidatus Aminicenantota bacterium | reverse complement strand
TGAAGATAAAAAAGACATTTAAGACTCTACTTATTATTTCCGTTGTTTTCTTTTTCTTGTTTAGTGGTGGAGTGATCCTTAAAAATTTCTTTCTTTCCCAGATAAAGAATAAGATCCAATCAGACTTTGACTATGATCGTATTCATATGTCTGCCTTCCCTCCCGTCCTTGTTATTGAGAAGTTGAGGACACGCACTACTTCGCCTTATTTTTCAGCTGAAAAAATTGAGATGAGAATCTCTTATAGAGCGTTGTTGACAAAGCAAAGGCCAGTCGTTGTCTCCATCGAACACCCCGTATTGAAGCTTTATGGTTCCAACGGGAAAAAGGAAAAAGGGGAAAAGACAAAATTTGACTATTCTTTTCCATTTTTGGTGGAGGAAGGATACGTAAGAGAAGGAGAATTCCATTTTCTTGGAAAAGACGTAAAATTCAGATCCACGGGAATCAGTGCTTACTTTACCCAGGGGAGAAATAGATTTTCTATAAGGGCAGAAGCGAGCGAATATGTTTTTTCTCCAGGTTCAACCCTGCCGCAGTTAGAAGGGAAAGCCAGTTTTTTAGTTGAAAGCCGCGGTAACGAAATCACTATAAAGAATTTAAAAATCGATGGGTCAGATTTTAGCCTGAATGCAGAAGGGAAGCTGACTGATCTTTTAAATCCTGAACTGATTCTTGAAACTTCTTTTAAAACCAGAGTACCGCTTGTTGCCGATCTGCTCCAGCTCCCTTTTGAATGGGAAGGCGAAGTAGAAGGAGAGGGGACTCTGACGAGAAATGAGGAAGATATTGCTTTTGAAGCCGATTTCTGGAGCGATAACCTCTTCTTTAATAAAATCTACATGGGGAAAGTTAAAGGGAAGGTAAATTCCAACGAGGAAACCGGACAGACAATTGTATTTAATATCAATAAAGGTGCATTACCTGAAGAAATTGTAAGCATTCATATAAAAAATAATAAAATTGAGGGGAATGTCCAGGGAGCTTATCTGGACCCCATAACAGGTTTTTTCTCTCTACCGTGGCCAGTCGCGTCCCCCGTTTGGGGAGATTTTTCAATTGATGCGGAGAAGCTTCGGGCCAGTGCTGAGTTCAGGGATGAGTATTTCAGAGAAGAACCCGGGCTTTTTCCTTTTCGCGGTCCGGTAGAGTTCAACTGGGACCTGAAGAACGGGATTTCATTTTCTTCTCAAAGCCTTTCCTCAGATTTTGCGCATATTGATGTTAGCGGCAAAGTTTATATTGGCCAGGATGTGGATATAACAATTCAGGGAGATGTTTTTGATGTCAAGCAGGCGCGGGAGTTTACAACTCTTATATTTGGAAAAGAATTCGGATTTCCCGAGATAAGAGGGAGTGGCGTATCCAATTTGCGGATTTTTGGAGATTATAACTTTCCTCAGATTCAGGCAGAGTTTTCTTTGTCTCCCGGGGGTTTTGATAAATTTGAGGCTTATTCTGTTGAAGGTGAGTTCGAGATAATTCAAAGTGATTTTCTGGGAAGATTTGAGATTGATGACCCTTTTATGAAGGGGGAGGTTGGTGTTGTCTCGAACCGGGATGGAGTGGAAGTCGATATCCGGCTTGACAGGGGATTAGTTGAAAAAATTTTTCCGGCTCTGGATATTATTTTTCCTCTTCAGGGGGAAGCTTCAGGAAATTTTTTAGTCATACAAAAAGACAAAAATGTTCAACTTGAAGGAAATTTTTCCGGCCCTTTGATAAAATTTCTTGACCGGAAATTAAGCGAAGTAAGCGGAAAAGTCATGTGGCAGGAAGAAGTCCTTTCCTTGTCGGACATTCAATTTCGTTTGCACGAAGGTTTGTTTAAAGGCAGCACAAGTATTGGACTTTCAAGCCAGGCGTTTGACGTCGACATTCGGGCTGAGGGAGTTAACCTTTCTTCTCTTTATGCCGGTGTTAAGGGAGAGCTGGGATTCAGCCTTAAGGGAAAAGGTGTTTTAGGCCAGGACCTGGCTTCAGGCCCATTTGAGATTAAAGACCTGCATTATTCTCCCCTCCAGAAAACCGAAGCAAAGGGGGAGGCAAAACTTGGATTCTCGGAAGGACGAATCGGCTTGGAAATAGAAGGAAACTTCCTTCCAGGGGAAAATGAATTTAATATTTCCTTTGATATTCCTGTTCATGAAGGTGTGTTTCTGGTCGACATAAAAGGCGGCTTTAACAACCTTGACCTCCTGCTTCCGTGGAAGGGTGCAGAAGGGCGCGTCAATTATCTGGCTGAAGTAAAAGGCCAGGATGCTTCCCCTGAGGTTAAAGGCGCTATTGATTTTCAAGGAACGGTTTTTCCGCTGCAGGGATTTGCCCATGCTTTCAGGGATTATTCCGGTTTGATCTTTGTTGAAAACAGTAAAGTTACATTTCGTTCCCTCCAGGCAAAATTGGGCGGAGGTGATGTGAATGGCTCAGGTGAGCTGAGACTTGGGAAGGGAGGAATTGAGACGATGGATGTAAGGATGGAAGGGAAAAATTTGCTCCTTTCCCCCTTGGAAAGAACCCGTGTTTTAGCTGAGGGCTCTTTGAATCTATTAAAGGATTCTGATCGCTTTGTTTTAGAGGGAAACTTTTTAGCTCATAAACTTTCCTGGAGGCGTGAGATTTATGAGAAATTTATTTTCTATTCAAGCCCCTATTATCAGGTGGAAAAAGAGCCGGGCTTTTTTGATAACCTTACATTAAACATCAGGTTGAGGGCAGAAGACGATGCATGGATGGAAAACTCTCTGGGCAGGATTCGGGGCAGGTTTGATTTAACTATTATCGGCAGTGTGAACGCGCCTGTTGTACTGGGCGATATTGAAGCCCTGAGCGGGGATGTTTATTTTCAGGATAGAAGATTTAGAGTCCAGAGCTGTCGCTTGAGTTTTTTCAATCCTTTGACCATCGAGCCTTATTTAAGTTTTTTAGGAGAATCATACGTTAAAGATTATCGCGTGACATTTTCTCTTGAAGGCCTGATAGACCATCTCAATCCAGAATTTAGTTCTTCACCTCCGTTACCCCCGGAAGATGTCCTTACTCTTCTCGCAATAGGGGAGTCTTTTAGGAGGACTTATTCTTATGATATAAGCACACAGCAGAGTACGTACTCTCTCCTGTCATTTCAGATTTCAGAAGAAGCAAAAAAAAGCGCTGAGAAACTTTTCAGTATTGATCGGTTCAGGATCGATCCCTTTGTGCTGGAATCCTCAGCCGAAATGGCGGCTCGCTTAACCGTAGGGAAGAAATTATCAAAAAACCTATTTATTCTTTACTCTACCAACCTGACATCCCAGAGGGATGAGATAGCACGGTTAGAATGGGAACTTACGAGCGATTTCTCTATTGTAGGGACCCGTGATGAAAAAGGACGGATTAGTTTTGATGTTAAGATTCATAAGAGATTTTAGTTTGAAGAATAGAAAACAAATTCTCTTTTATTTTTTTCTTTTGATTTTGTTTTTTGTTTTTTTACCCGGGGAATCTGTTCCGCAATCCCGTAAGCCCATTCAATTTATAACTGAAATTTCTATTAAAATTGACGGCCAGCCCAACGGGGAGGATATGGAAGAGCTGATTCCTATCAAAAAAGGGGAGCTTTTTTCCTTAAAAAAGATTACAAACAGCATTAAACAGGTTTATAAGACCGGGCTTTTCTCTGATATTCAGGTCTTGAAGGAAGGAGAGCAGGAAGTCAAGCTGACTTTTCTCCTGACCAGGAAGCTTTTATCCCGGAGAATTATAATTACTGGTGAACAAAAGATTTCCCGGAAAAAGCTCAGGGAAGGCTTATACTCCCTGTTTGAAGGCAGCTTTTTTACAGATGAAAAACTGAATAAGGCTGTTGAAGAGTTAAAAGAGGCATTAATCAAGGAAGGCTATTTTTTTCCAAAGATTGAGGCTTATTCAAAGAAAGACCCCGGCAGTTCCTCAGTTGATGTGTTCTTTAACATTCACCCAACAAAGAAGTTTTTTATTAGGAAGATTACTTTCTCTGGGGAGAGAATTCTCCAGGATGATGAGCTAAAGAAAGAAATGAAGAGTAAGGAAGGGAAAGTCTACGTCCCTTCAGTGCTTGATGAAGATATCCTGAAACTAAAAAACATTTATAGTTCGATGGGCTATCAGAGGGCAGAGATTGATGTTGAAAAAATAAACTTTGATGAGGAAGAGGAAAATGTTGGCCTGTTTATAAAAATATTCCCTCATGAAAAAATAGAGATTGAAGTAAGAGGAGCTGAAGTTCCATTAAGTCTTTTGAAACCAATCTGGGAGGAAAGGATATTTGAGGAGTGGGGGCTGGCTGAAGGGAAAGCAAAAATATTAGGCTACATGAGGAAAAAAGGGCACATTTATTCCTCTGTATTATCCTTCATCGAAAAAGACAATAATAAGATGCGTGTTGTTTATAACGTAACCCCCGGGAAAAAATACACGATTCAGGATATTTCTTTTAACGGCTTAAATTATTTTACTCCTTCTGAGTTGAAGAAAGAGCTTGAGACTACAGGCAGAGCTTCTGTTTCAAGCTTGATGAATGGGGAAAGGTTGTTCGAGCTGCCTGAAGATATAGAGTACATCTATAAGACAAGAGGGTTTCCTGATGCACAAGTCAATTTCCAGTTTATGACCCCTGGAAACAGAGTGAAGGCTCTTTTTTTTATTGAGGAAGGGAACCAGGATAGTATTGAGAGGATATCATTTGAAGGGGCATATTTGTTTAGATTCCAGACGCTTCTTGAGCAGATAAGCAGTTTTGAGGGCGGTCCTTTCTTCCAGCTCAATATTCAGAAAGATATAGATAAGCTGGAGAACTTTTATTTGAACAAGGGTGTCAGGGGAACAGATATAACGGCCAGGGTTGAAAAAGTCAGCGATCATGTTTTTTCTGTTGTTTTTGTTCTCAGAGAAGGAAATAAAGTAAAGATCGGAAATATTGTGATTACCGGGAATGTTGCCTCAAAGAGAAAGACCATTCTCAGAGAAATCAGGATAAAAGAAGGAGATTATGCTTTTTATGATAGGATAAGCGAATCAAAAAGAAGGCTTGAAAGGCTGGGTATTTTTACGAAAGTGGAGATTGAGGAAATTCCTATATCTTCGGAGAGAGAAAACCTTGTAGTCAGTGTCAGGGAAGGTGAGAGAAACTATGCCAGCCTGGGTATTGGATTGGAAACAAGGAGTGAACCTCAAACCTTTGCCATCTGGAATAACCCGTTAAGGCTCAGAGGAACAGGCGAGTATATCAGGAGCAATATTTTTGGCTCGGCGGCTCAGCTCAGCCTTGTTGGGCAGTTCAGCCTAAAAGAGAAGAGAGGAGTTTTTTCCTGGGAGCAGCCTTACTTTTTCGGAATCCCTTTGCAGACCTATTTAAATGTATGGCTGGAACAGGATGAGCGCAAAAGTTTCACTTATGACCGGCAGGGTGTCAGTATGACGGCTATTAAATCCATAACGGAGAACATCTTGTTCCTGGCAACTTTGAGATATGCAAGGACAACTCTTATTGAACTTCTTATTGAAAAGTCAGAAGTTGAACGTTGGGATCAGCCCTTTTCTGCGACGTCTGTTTCCGGGAGTTTTCTCTGGGATAGGCGGGATGATCCTTTTAATCCTGCTAAAGGCAATTCTTTTAGTTTTGTCCTTGAATGGGCCTTTCCCCTTTTTAAGGCTGAATCAGATTATCTGAAAACTTTCCTCAAGTATCAGCATTTTTTTCCCATTTTTCCAGGTGTGACTTTCAGTGCGACTTCCCGTCTTGGCCTGGGGGGAGGCAGTAAGCCTATTCCTATTCATGAAAGGTTTTTTGGCGGCGGCAGTAACTCTTTTAGAGGGGAAAAATTTGACGAACTGGGGCCTAAGGACCAGACTTCCTTGAAACCGATTGGAGGAGAAGCCTTGATGTTATTAAACATTGAGATGACGTTTCCCCTGCTTTCCGCGATTAAGAACTTATCAGGAGCTCTTTTTTACGACACAGGCAATGTTTTTGAGGGAGTCAAACAATTTAGCCTGGGCTCTTTTCAAGATGCTGTAGGATTTGGGATTCGATATAAGACTCCCCTGGGTCCAGTAAGGCTGGAGCTTGGCTGGAATTTGAGTGAACCGAGAGAAGAAAGAAAGGCTATATTTTTTATTACAATCGGAAATGTCTTCTAAAAAAATGTTAAAAATGTGGCGTCCTGTTGTTATTGTCTTTCTAGCAGTAATACTTTTATTGATTCCTGCAAATAGTTTTTCAGAAGAAATAGACAGCATAGCCGCAGTAGTCAATGAGCAGGTCATTACGCTAACGGACATGAGAGTTGCAGAGACCTTCGGGTTTTACAGCAATGAGTTTAAGGAAGGGGAAAAGAATCTTCGTCTTTTAATCCTGGAAAAGTTGATCGATCAAAAATTAGTTATTCAATTATCAAGCGAAGAAATTAACATAAAGAAAGAAGAGTTGGATTTCTTGATAAATGAAATTAATAATAAAGTGGGTTCTGAGATAGCTGCGGGAAAGCTTGAAGAGTTTGGTATGGATTGGGATGATTTAAGAGAGTATCTCCGGGAGAAGATGATTTATCAAACAATTATATCTCGGAAATTTGGTCATGGGAATATAGTCAGTTTAAAAGAGATCGGGGATTATTACAACCAGATCTATGTTCCTTCAAAAAGAGAAAAGGGAGAGGAGCCTCAGCCCATGATGGAGCTTCTTGAAGAGATCGAATCTGTTCTCAAACAGGAGAAAGTAGCAGCTCAAATAAAAGATTGGATAAAAAATCTAAGGAAAAAAGCAGATATTCAGATCAAAAAACGCGTAACGAATTAATTTTTCAAATCCTCATTAACCCAATTGAGTAATCCGCATATATTATGTAATATAAATATCGCAACACTAATCATGGGCTAATAAGGAGTTAAAATGAGTCGTTTGGCCTTTTTATTCCCAGGGCAAGGTTCTCAGAAGGTAGGCATGGGGAAAGATTTTTTTGATCTTTTTTCTTCTGCCAGGGAGATTTTTAAAAGGGCGGATGAAGCTCTTGGATTTAAAATTTCTCAACTTTGTTTTGAAGGGCCTGAAGAAGAGCTAAAACTGACTCAAAACACTCAGCCCGCACTCCTCCTGGTCAGCTATGTGGCGTATGTTCTCCTTGGAAGAGAGGCAAGGATAGCTGCCGGTCACAGTCTGGGAGAGTATTCGGCTCTGGTCGCAGCCGGTTCACTGAAATTTGAAGACGCGCTTCGTCTTGTTCACAAAAGAGGAAAATACATGCAGGAGGCTGTGCCTGTAGGAGTAGGATCAATGGCTGCAGTGCTGGGTTCTGACTTTAATGATGTGGAAGAGGCTTTTACAAAAGTCAAAAAGGGAGTGGTTGAGATAGCAAACTGGAACAGCCGTGAGCAGATCGTAATCGCAGGACACAAAGAAGCGGTGGAAGAAGCTTTAACAAAAATTAATCCACCCCGTTTTGTTTTTTTACCGGTGAGTGCCCCTTTTCACTGCCAGCTTATGAAAAGCGCAGAGGAGAAACTCTCTTACGATTTAGACCAGGTTGAATTTAAGGACCTGAGGTTTCCAATAATTACTAATGTGGATGCAAAGATGATCAATAAAGGTGATGAAGCAAGAGATGCTCTAAAAAGGCAGGTAACAAGGCCTGTTCTCTGGTATAAATCCATGGAGATGTTGGACAAGGAGAAAATTGATATATTTGTGGAATTGGGCACGGGCAAAGTTCTATCAGGGCTGGCGAAAAGAATCAGCCGAGCCTGGGAATCTTCCCCGGCTTTATTAAATATTGAAGATTCGACGACTCTGGAAAAAGCCGGAGAGGCTCTTTCATAAATGTTTTGAAAGGACGCGGGAACCAAACTTTATATAGTATTCTGCAGCTGAAATAACAGATGTAGCCATAACCAGCCATAGTCCTATCAGAGAAATAATGTTGAATTTCCCCAGGTATCTCTCTCCGAGAATCAATGAACAAATTGTAATTGTTTCCAGGAGCATTTTGTTTTTTCCCATTCTGGAGGCAGGAATGTTGATGCCTTTTGAGGATGCGATTGCTCTGAAACCTGTAACTGCTATTTCTCTTCCGATGATTACGACAGCCATCCAGGCAGGAACAGCTCCGAGTTCGACAAGGCAAATGAAAACGGATACTATGAGCAATTTGTCTGCAATGGGATCTAAAAGCTGACCCAGAACAGTGATTTGTTTTCTTCTCCTTGCCAGAACCCCGTCAAGCGAATCTGTAATTACGGCTATAAGGAAGATGATAAAAGCAGTGAGTTCTTTTCCGCTAAATTGTATGAGGAGTACGACAACCAGAACGGGAATGAATAGTATTCTGAGTAAAGTCAGGGAATTGGGGAGGTTCATTAGTGGAGGTATCCTATTATAGCTTCTCTCTGTTGTCAAATATGAAGAAAAAAGGAATAATCTGATTTTTGTTGAAAAATCGAACATCTCCAAGTATATTGTTTAAAAGAAATGGCAAAAAAAAGCCCCGCCACTCCGATGATGGAGCAGTACTTTCGGATTAAAAAAAATTATCAAGATTGTCTTTTATTTTTCCGCCTGGGTGATTTCTACGAAATGTTCTATGAGGATGCAAACATTGCTTCATCAGTGCTCGAGATTGCGTTGACATCGCGCCAGAAAGTCCCTATGTGCGGCATTCCTCATCATGCAGCCGATTCATATTTAGGAAAGCTCCTCCGGCGTGGTTTTAAGGTGGCTATCTGCGAGCAAGTAGAGGATCCCAAGCAAGCAATAGGGATCGTGAAAAGAGATGTGGTTAAAGTTTTAACTCCTGGCACTGCTGTTGAGTTAGAAGTTGAAGAAGCCAAGGAGAGCACCTACATTGCCAGCCTGTATTTAAAAAATGAGGATTGGGGTCTGGCTCTTATTGATCTGGCATCCGGCCAGATGAAGACTGCCCAAAGCGATTCCCAGGAGAAGAGGTCTCTGGACGATGAGCTCTTTAAGGTATCACCTAAAGAGATTATCTTCCCTGAAGGAGATGCAGATAAAGTTAGTGCTGTGATGTCAAGGAGCGATATGGCATCTGTCTTGAGAAGTCCTCTGGAGGATTGGGCTTTTGATTATTCGCAGGCCAAAAATATTTTAGAAGAGCATTTCAAGGTTAAGTTTTTAGCAGGCTTTGATCTTGCTGAGAAGGACCTGGCTGTTTCAGCGGCTGGAGCTCTTCTGGATTATCTTAAAAAAGTGAGACAGGATTCGCTTTCCCTGATATATAAAGTTTCTTATGTCCAGTCTGGATACCAGATGATCCTTGATGCCACTACTATAAAGAACCTGGAACTTGTGAAAAACCTGAGAGATGCGGGAGTGAAGGGAACTCTGCTTGAAATCATTGACCTCACAAAAACTTCAATGGGAGGCAGGCTTATCAGGAGCTGGCTTCTTCATCCACTTCTTGATTGTAAAGAAATTGGCAGCAGGCTGGATGCTGTCTCAGAGCTTCTCAGCCGCATAATCGAACGGCAGGATTTGAGAGAAAGTTTAAAAGAAATACTCGACTTGGAACGCCTCACAGGGAAAATTTCCCTGGCTGTGGCAAATGCCAGGGATCTTATTTCCTTGAAAAAATCCCTTCTGCCACTTCCACGGATAAAAAACTTGATTAAGCCTTTTTCTGCGAAGATGATGAAGAAGACACATAAACAATGGGATAATGCTCAGGACCTTGTGGACTTGATCGATAAGACAATACAGGAAGAGCCAGCTTTTTTGCTCACTGAGGGAGGAATTATAAATGATGGCTACAATTCTGAACTGGATGAGCTGAGGAAGTTAAGCCGTTCCGGAAAAAGCTTTATCACTCTTCTTGAAAAGAAGGAAAGAGAGAGAACAGGGATTTCCTCCCTTAAGGTTCGTTATAACAGGGTTTTTGGGTACTACATTGAAGTCACCAAGCCCAATCTATCTCAGGTGCCGGATGATTATATTCGGAAGCAGACTCTTGTTAATTCGGAGCGGTTCATCACTCCTGAACTTAAGGAATATGAAGAAAAAGTTCTGAATGCGGAGGAGCGTATAGCTGAGTTAGAGTACAGCCTGTTCCTCGGGATAAGGGAAAAAATCTCGAAGGAAACCATCAGGCTCCAGAAAATTGCCTCGGATATTGCTGTATTGGATGTGCTTGCCTCACTGGCTGAGGTAGCCTCCCTTCGCAGCTATCACCGTCCAAATTTGGACGTTCAAAACAGGATAAAAATTGTGGATGGCAGGCATCCTGTTATTGAGGTGACCAATGAAGAACCTTTTATCCCCAATGATACGTATCTGGACAAAGATGATAATCAGATTTTGATAATCACCGGACCAAATATGGGAGGAAAATCTACTTACTTAAGACAGGTTGCGCTCATCTGTATCCTGGCGCAGATGGGTTCCTTTGTGCCTGCCAAGGAGGCTGAGATCGGGGTTGTGGACCGGATTTTTACCCGTATCGGCGCTATGGATTTTTTAAGTGTAGGCCAGTCCACTTTTATGGTTGAAATGCTCGAAACAGCAAAAATATTAAACAATACTACAGAGAGGAGCTTGATTCTGCTTGATGAAATTGGGAGGGGGACAAGTACTTTTGACGGCCTGAGTATTGCTTGGGCTGTTGCTGAGTACCTCCAGGAGAAGGATGAAATCAGGGCTAAAACATTGTTTGCGACTCACTATCATGAATTGACTGAGCTTGCGCTGACATTAAAAAGAATCAAGAACTATCATGTTTCTGTTAAAGAATGGAAAGATGATATTATTTTTCTGAGGAAAATAATTCCTGGGCCGTCCAATCAGAGCTATGGTATTCATGTGGCCAAACTTGCCGGAATCCCCAGGCAAGTTGTGGATAGAGCCAAAGAAATCCTCTTTAATCTGGAGAAGAAGGAGCTAGATGATTCGGGGCTGCCGAGAATTGCTTATCGGTCTTCAAAAAAAAGGGATAAAGCTCAGCTTTTTCTATTCAAAGAGGATAAAGAACAGGAGAAGCTGAAAGATATCAAAGAGGAAATTGAGAACTGCGAGCTTTCGAATTTTACTCCACTGGATGCCTTGAATTTTCTCAGCCAGCTAAAGGAAAAAATAAAAGATGGAAAAAATGAAAAGGGGAATGTAAAGAGCAGGGCGCAGAGTGCAGAGCGCAAGGGCTCAAGAAAAAAGCCGAAAAATAAAAGCACTCAGAACAAAATAGAAGAATTATAGAGAAAAGATTAAAATTTTTCTGAATCGTCTCCGATATCGTATTCTTCTTCCTCTTCTTCTTTTGCTTCATCTCTAAATGAATCTTCTTCGAATACCGGGCTGTTCTTAACAAAACCTTCCCCTTCTTCTTCTTTTCGCTTTTCAAGGGCAGTCTCGAATTCTTCCTTACTTTCGTAGCGTCTTAGATAGTTTGAAACTGAGTCACTATAGAATAGTTCCAGATAATCATCCTCAACCTTACAGAAGATATATTTACAGTGGCCTATTTGCAGGTCGCCAATGGTTTCTAAAACTTCTGAAGTGTTTTTTATGGCGTCTAAAGTCAGCCAGCTCAATATTTCAATTTCTTCCATAACAGCCTATAATAAAAAAATAACAAATTTAAATAAATTGTCAAGTAGAAATTTGAAATTTAGATTCAAACGCTTTTATCTTGACATGAGAGGATTTGGATATTTAAATAGAAGAGGAGAAAAAAATGAAGTGGGATAAATTCACAGTGATGTCTCAAGAGGCCTTCCAGCTTGCTCAGTCAAGGGCCGGGGAGTTGGGCCATCAGGAGCTCAAGCCCATACATCTCCTCTGGACTTTTTTAAATCAGGAAGAGAATGTCATTAACTCGGTTTTAGCCAAGATCGGGGTTAATATATCAAAAGTTCGTGAAGACCTGGAATCGGCTCTGAGTAAACTGCCAAAGATTAAAGGTGGAGGAGAAGTTTACATTTCTTCCCCCTTAAGGCAGGTCATGAACAGCGCTCGGAGCGAAGCAGAAAAACTGAAGGATGAATACATTTCAACCGAACATTTGTTTCTCGCTATCCTGAAAAATGACTCCACTGAGGCCAGTAAGATTTTAAGGGAAAACGGAGTGAGTGAAGATGTTTTTCTAAAAGCTCTTATGGTTTTTAGAGGAACTCAGAGAGTTACAGACCCTCAGCCTGAAGGTAAATATCGGGTTCTCGAACGTTATGCCCGGGATATCACTGCGCTGGCAAAACAGGGAAAATTGGACCCGGTTATCGGCAGAGAGGATGAGATTAGAAGGATCATTCAGGTTCTCTCCCGAAGAACAAAAAATAATCCCGTTCTGATCGGAGAAGCTGGAGTTGGTAAAACCGCCCTTGCTGAAGGACTTGCCCAGCGTATTGCCAATGGGGATGTCCCTCAGTCTCTGAAAAACAAACGCTTGATTGCGCTTGATATTGGGGCACTCATTGCTGGAGCGAAATACAGGGGAGAATTCGAAGACAGACTGAAGGCCGTCTTGAAGGAAATAAATGAGGCAGAAGGGAAAATCGTTCTTTTTATCGATGAGCTTCATACGATCATAGGAGCGGGGGCTGCAGAAGGTGCTGTGGATGCTTCGAACATGCTCAAACCTCCTCTGGCAAGGGGTGAACTCCGTTGTGTTGGAGCGACAACCCTTAATGAGTATAAAAAATTCATCGAACGGGACGCAGCTCTGGAAAGAAGATTTCAGCAGATTTATGTGGGAGAACCTTCGGTAGAGGAGACCATTTCCATTCTGAGAGGATTAAAAGAGAAGTATGAAGTCTACCACGGAGTGGAGATCAAGGATTCTGCCATTATCGCGGCTGCAACCCTTTCCAGCAGGTATATTGCTGACCGGTATCTTCCTGACAAAGCCATAGATTTGATTGATGAAGCAGCTTCCCGCATCAGGATTGAGATAGACAGTATGCCTGAAGAGATAGACGAACTTGAGAGAAGGATTATCCAGCTTGAGATTGAAAGACAAGCACTAAAAAAGGAAAAGGATAAAAGTGCAAAAGAAAAGTTAGACAAGCTGATAAAAGAACTGGCCAACTTGAAGGAAAAAAGCAGTGCTCTCAAAGCGCACTGGCAGAGAGAGAAAGAATTAATTGACACCATGAACAATTTAAAAGAGCAGGTGGATTCCCTCAAGATTGAGGAACAGAATGCAGAAAGAGAAGGTGATTTGGAGAAGGTGGCTGAGATCAGATACGGAAAGTTGGTCGAGACAGAAAAACAGATAAAAAAGGCAGCCGGAAAATTGTCAGAGATTCAGAAGCAACGAAAGATGCTTAAAGAGGAAGTGGATGAGGAAGATGTGGCTTTGGTTGTCTCCAGATGGACGGGAATTCCCGTTACGAAGATGCTGGAGGGAGAAGCTGATAAGCTTGTGAAGATGGAGTCTAGCCTGGCTAAAAGAGTAATTGGCCAGGACCAAGCGCTCAGGGCTGTAGCCGATACGATTAGACGGGCAAGAGCGGGCATCCAGGATGCTTCTCGTCCTCTTGGTTCTTTCATATTTCTGGGACCGACCGGGGTCGGCAAAACAGAACTGGTCCGGGTTTTGGCTGAGTTTCTCTTTGATGAAAAGAAAGCACTGGTTAGGCTCGACATGTCAGAATACATGGAGAAACATACAGTTTCTCGGATGATCGGGGCGCCTCCCGGTTATGTAGGATACGAGGAAGGGGGCCAGCTCACTGAAGCCATAAAACGCAGGCCTTATTCGATTATACTCCTGGATGAGATAGAGAAAGCTCATGCTGATGTTTTTAACATACTCCTTCAGATTCTGGATGATGGCCGGTTAACAGACGGAAAGGGAAGAACCGTTGATTTTAAGAACACTATCATCATAATGACTTCTAACCTGGGAAGTCAGATAATCAAGAATCTCAGCCAGGATTTTGATAAGATGGAAAAAGAAATGAAGGTTATGCTGGAAAGCCATTTCAAGCCAGAGTTTCTAAACAGAGTGGACGAGGTCATCATTTTTAAAGCTCTCTCCCATGACGTCATCCTCAAGATTGTAGACCTGCAGCTTGATGAATTAAGAAAAAGGCTGCAGCAGAAAAAAATTAAGATTGAAGTTAGTCATAAAGCTAAAAAATTGTTAGCAGAGAGAGGATATGACCCGGTTTACGGGGCTCGGCCGCTGAACAGGATTATCCAGCAAAACATCCAGAATCCCCTTGCGCAGAAAATAATAGAAGGGGAGTGTAAAGAAGGAGATACTGTTAAGATTGATGTGAGCGATAAAGATGATTTTATCTTTAAAAAATAAGGTTCATCTCCCAATTAGTTGAAAATCATGACGGAGTAAGAAGGCAAGTTGTCATTCCTGCGGAAGCAGGAATCCAGAAGAATAAAAAAAATATTTTATAATAGGCTGGATTCCTGCTTCCGCAGGAATGACGAAA
>JADHWO010000059.1 GCA_016783445.1 Candidatus Aminicenantota bacterium | reverse complement strand
AAAAGAAAATTTGCTTGAAGCAAAAAAGAACAAATTTTTCCATTCTTATATGATCAAGCTAAGAGAAGAGGTGGGAGTTAAGATAAGATACGACCTGTTCCTGAAAATCAATTCTGATGTCCTTTCCAAGTTTGGAGGAAATGAATAAACTTTTTCAGGCAGGAGAAAAGGCCATAAAACAATCTCTCCGCCTTCGTAAAGGTGAAAGCCTTTTGTTAGTAACCGATAAAGAAAAAATGGAGATTGCAGAGGCCTTCGCTTTCTGGGCTAAGGAAGTTGGAGCAGAAACAACAACCTATCTCATGACAGAAACTTTAAGACCTATAACTGAACCAACACGCCTATTTAAGGAAATTGCCAAGAATGCAACGGCTATTGTTTACATGCTTGATGCTAGGATTGAAGAAAAGCCTTTTAGAGGATACATGGTTAAAGTTGGAATGGAACACAACCGGATCTGCATGATGCCTGGTCTAACAAGAGAAATGATGGAACGTCTGGTCAACATTGACTTTAAAGAGATGGATCTATTCACAAAAAAAGTCATAAAAGCTCTTAATAATGCAGATGATGTTCTTGTAGAAAACCGAGATGGAACACGAATTGAGTTTAGCGTTAAGGGAAGAAAATGGGCAAATGACAACGGAGACATAAGCCGTAAAGGGAAGCATGGTAATCTTCCTGCGGGCGAATGTTTTACAGCTCCGGTAGAAAATACTTTTACAGGAAAACTGGTGATAAGCCTCATCGACGACAAGCTTGGTTTTGGTGTTATGGAGTTTGAAAAAGGCAAATTAGTTAATTACAGAGGAAAAGGAATAGAATCTATCATAAAAAACATCGGTAATGATAAAACAGGGAAAACCATCGGTGAGTTTGGCATCGGAACAAATAAACGAGCTCGTTTCATTCCTAACATGCTGGAAGCTGAAAAAGTCTTTGGGACAGCTCACTTTGCTATTGGTGACTCTTATGGCCTTGGCAATAACGCAAGCAAGCATCATTATGATGCCCTGATTGATAATGTAACTATCCGGGCCAAAGGGAAATTGATTGCTAAAGAAGGCAAGTTTCTTCTCTAACCTAATCTGAAGCAGTTTTTTATTGAGTTTAAGGAATAAAGGGGAAATTTTTTACCACTTAAGAATGTCAAGGAGAAGGGCTTTTACCTTATTCTCAAGAGCACTCCTGAAGCTTTCCACAGTTTCTGTAAATCCACTAGCCAAATAATCAGTAATGAACATCGGCTTCCCTACATTAATTTTAATCTTGCCTGGAATCATAAAAGGGATGTGAGTGCCGAACAAAGCTACAGGAGTTACAGGAACAGAGATTCCATCCTTCTTAAACAAATTATAAGATATTATGGAGGTTCCCCTCTTAAAGGAACTTACATAGGGATTGGGCTCCCTTTTCATAACGCGCCCTCTGCCTTGGAGCGTGATAATTGCTCTTCCTTCCGTCAGATATTTTTGACATTGTTCGATGGCCATCCTCTTACTCTGGTCCATATCGACTGGGATTGATCCTGCTTTACTGACGTTGTCTGAAAAATAGTTAACAAAAAGGGATTTTATTGGACCCAGGATTAAATCCACAAAGAGGCCGAAGTTATTAAGATGTCTCTTGAGATGTTTCCTGATAAGAAGGTTAAAATCTTTTTTATTAAAGACCATCTTGTTGACTGTAAAAAAAATGGGCCTGGGAACAATTTTGAGCAAAACTCCACCATCTTTAAATGCGCCGCAATGATTACCAATTATGATATTTGGTCCTTCCCGGACAAAATTTTCTTGTCCTTTGACCACAATCTTTTTTCCAATAAGGGCAAAATTAGTTACCCTTCTGATTATTGGCTCTAGTCTTTTTAATTCTTCTTCAAAAGTTGCCATCGTTGTTAGTTTATTTATTTTAAGCGATTTTAAGAAATAATTCAAAAAATCCTTTTCCAAAATTCCAGGTATCTTGAAAATATAAAAGTAACATGATAATTTAGCTAATAAAAACTTATATAAATTTTTCTTTATAATTTTTTTACATGGAGGAAAAGATGATGATATTAATCCGCCAAGGGAAAGTGTATACTCCAGATCCTTTAGGCGAAAAAGATATTCTTATTTTAGGAAACAAAATTGGTGCCATCAGTGAACCTGGAAAGTTCAAAATCGAAGGAGTGAATGTTCAAGTGGTTGATGCCTCAGAAAAAATTGTACTTCCTGGCTTCATTGACAGCCATGTGCATATAATAGGCGGAGGCGGTGAAGGAGGGCCTGCCTCAAGAGCCCCTGAAATAAATATCGAAGACATCATCTCAAGTGGAGTCACAGCTCTTATCGGGTGTTTGGGAACAGATGGAATAACGCGCCATATGGAGTCCCTGCTGGCCAAAGCGAGAGGCCTCGAAGAGGAGGGAATAACAACATATATATTTTCTGGATCCTACGAGATTCCCCCAGTAACCCTCACAGGCAGTATTCGCTCTGACCTCATCCTCATCGATAAAGTCATTGGGGCTGGAGAAATCGCTATTTCTGACCACCGCTCCTCTCAGCCTACATTTTCGGAAATTGCCCGCCTTACAGCAGAGTGTCGTGTTGGAGGAATGCTCGGCGGGAAAGCCGGAGTTCTCCATTTTCATTTGGGCGATGGCAATCGTAAATTAGAGAAACTTTTCAGATTGATAAATGAAACAGAAATCCCTCCTACTCAAATCATACCAACTCATGTTAATCGTAACAGTGAATTATTCGAAGAGGCAATCGAGTTTACACTTCAGGGAGGCTATATAGATTTAACAGCTGGTTTAGATCCAGATACTCAAAGCCATGGTGAAATCAGCATAAAAAAAGCAATTCAACTTTGCCTTAAAAAACAGGCTCCTCTCAACCAGATCACAATCAGTTCAGACAGCAATGGAAGTATCCCTGTTTTCGATAAAAAAGGAAATCTTACAGGACTTACTATAGCAACCCAAAAAAGTCTTTTAAAAAATTTCCGTTTCTTGGTACAAGAGAACATTCTACCCCTTCAAGAAACAATAAAGCTTTTTTCCACTAACGTGGCCGATTTTTACAAGTTCAATCAAAAAGGTAAAATTGAGGTCGGAAAGGATGCTGATTTAATCCTGTTCAATAAAGATTATGATCTTACAGATTCTTTTGCCAAGGGGCGGATGATGATGTCTGATGGAGAGCTTATCGCAAAAGGAACATTTTCTTGAAATCATAAAGCTTGGAGCACTAAGCTTAAATTGTATTTTTAATAACGTGGATTATTCACGAGTTGAGATTGCCTCAGATGCGAGGCGCAGCGTATGAAGCTGTGGTATTTCACTGCGAATGCGTTGCAACGAAGTAGATGAAGTGATATCAGCTCGCCTGAAAGGTAAAAAATGCCGACATAAAGTGAAAATAGACCTATTGGAGAAGGAATAAATGTTAATTTTAAGAAATAATCAACGTAACTGGCTAATATTTTTGAAAATAAAAAATAGTGTCGGCAGTTTTTATAAATAATTCAGGTTAAAGGAACTAACAATGGAAATAAAAAATAAAATTCAAAAACCAAAGGAACCGAGCCTTGTTATAGCCTTGATTCCTCTGATCGTTATGCTCCTTCTTTTTGGGGTAGGCTATGGTATTTATAAAATCTCGTCTCAGGTACTCCTCATCGCCGCTGCCTTCTTTACAGGGTGTTTAGGTCTTTTTTTGCGTTTCAAATGGAAAGAGATGGAAGAGGGAATTGTAGACAGCATTCACAAGGCAATGCCGGCTATCTTAATCATGCTCTGTGTCGGCATTCTCATCGGTTCTTGGATTGCCTCCGGCACTATTCCTATGATTATTTATTATGGCTTGAAACTCATATCCCCGAAGTTTTTCCTGGTGACCGCCTGTTTTGTCTGCTCAGTCACTTCTTTGGCTACAGGAACATCCTGGGGAACTATCGGCACGCTGGGAGTCGCTTTTATTGGAATTGCCATGGGCCTTGGAGTTCCCCTTGGTCCAGCAGCCGGAGCGATTGTTGCAGGAGCTTACTTTGGAGACAAAATGTCTCCTTTTTCCGATGTTGCCAATCTGGCACCTGTCACTGCGGGTTCCAATCTTTTTGACCATATCAAGCACATGCTCTGGTCAGCGACTCCTGCCTGGCTCATCGGTCTGTTTGTTTATTTTCTTGTTGGACTTAAATATGGAGGGGGAAGAGTCGAAGACAAAACCATGACGATTATCACTCAAACATTAAAAAATAACTTCAGATTCAATGTTCTCCTACTCCTTCCGATGGTCATCGTTTTTTACTTTGCATTCACAAAAAAACCGACTATCCCCGGAATGCTTCTCTCTTCTTTTATGGCAGGAATACTTGCTGTGATCTTCCAGAAAGCTTCTGTCCTAGACGTTGCAACAGCCATAAATACTGGCTATGAAGCCCATACTGGAGTGGAAAAAGTGGACCAGCTTATCTCTCAGGGTGGAATGATGAGCATGATGGAAGTTCAGCTTGTGGCTTTTACCGCCTTTAGCTTCGGGGGGATTATGCAGCGCACAGGGCTTCTTTCTATTATTCTTAGTCACGTGAAAAGATTCACCAACAAGGTATGGAGCCTAGTGCTGACGACTATCAGTGCTTCCATTGTCACAGCCTTGGCCACAGGAAGCTCCTACCTCTCCATGATTCTTCCCGGAGACCTCTTTTCTCCTATTTATAAGAAAAAAGGGCTGGCTGCAAAAAATTTATCCCGGATTATCGAAGAAAGTGGCGCTATCATAGTCCCCCTCATTCCCTATAGTATGGCTGGTGTTTATATCAAAGGAGTATTAGGCGTTTCGACTTTTTCTTATCTTCCGTGGGCTATAATGAATTATGCATCAGTTTTTATCTTAGCTATATATGGCTTTACGAAATTCACAATGGCACCAAAAATAAGAGAAGACGAGACACAGATCGGAAGCTGATAAACTCTAAAAAGAGCTGTGTGATTGCCACGTCACTTCGGACTCGTTATGACAATTCTCATTGTGTGATTGTTTAGCCTGTTGCGAGCGTAGCGCGGCAATCTTCTTCGGACTCGTTATGAGTTCTATTTTATTGTCCCTGAGCGGACTTATTAATGTTCTAATCTTCTTCTTTAACTTCAGTGAGGCCTTTTTTAAATTTCTCTTCAGCTCTTTTCCACCGTTGCTTTTCTAACTCCGCTGTCGCCTCAAACTTGCGCTCAAATTCACCCTGCCTCTTTTTTTCCTTCAAGAGTAATTCTTCTAAGGACTCTTTCTTTTTACTTCCTTTTTTTTCAAACTGAATTACTTCTTGTGTGACAGGATCTATCCAGAGTATAGATTTGCAGCAGGGACAAAGAACATGAAACACATGTTTTTTATCTTCTGTTTTTTGCATAACAGATAAAATTTAACAAAAAAGCTTTATTTAAGCAATTTGTAATAAAATCAAGTAAGCATCCTTATTTCCGTGACAATTTCTTTGGAAGTCAGGCAATCTGGTTAGGAAGCCATCCGGAGGCGAGCGGGCATGGTTCCTCAAAGAGGAGAGTGAGCCGAGGAATAAGTGGATTTTCCTCGCTGGGGAAAATACACGGGCTGACGAATCAGTTTGCCTGACTGTTTCTTTATCACGGAAATAAAGATGCTTCCAAAAAACAACACCAGGAGGAGTCAGGCTAAAAAAAATTGCTCATATCTGGTTGCTAATTTTTGATTACTGTCTTTGCGTTTTTTGTTTGCTCTTCTTTACAACATCGATCTTGTGCTTTTTTATCAATTTAAAAAGACCCTGCCTGCTCAGGCCGATTCTCTCTGCAGTTCTTGCTCTATTGTAATTCCAACACTCCAAGGCCTGATTTATAAACCGTTTTTCAAATTCAGCTCTTCCCTGGAAGAAATCATAAGAAGATGCTGTTGAGCACTCTTTCTGAGGATTAATTCTCGAAGAAAGATACTCTTCATTAATAATACTATCTTCTTCAGAAAAAACCAAACACCTCTGGATTTCATTTTGAAGCTCCCTGACATTTCCTGGCCATGAATAGCTCATCAGCAGCTCTAAAGCCCTGGGTGAAAAATAAACTCTTTCCCGCTTCATCTCTTTGCAATATTTTTCAAGAAAATGATTAATAAGGAAAAGGAGGTCTTCTTTTCTCTCTCTTAAAGGAGGAATTTCAATAGAAATAATCTTTAGGCGATAATATAAATCTTCACGAAAATTTCCTCGTTCAATTTCTTTTTCAATATTTTTATTCGTAGCACTTATAAGCCTTCCATTAACTCTAAGCGGCTTATTTTCTCCTATTCTTCTGATTTCCTTATCCTGGAGGAAGCGGAGAAGCTTGGCCTGCAGATGTAGAGAGAGATCTCCTATTTCATCCATAAAAAATGTGCCCCCATTTGCTTCTTCAATCAATCCTGGTTTATCTTTTAAAGCTCCTGTAAAGGCGCCTTTTGCATATCCGAATAATTCACTTTCCAGAAGGAGTTCGGGTATGGCCGCACAATTTACAGCCACAAATTTTCCTTTTTTTCTTGTTCCATTCTGATGTATGGCTCTTGCAACCAGCTCTTTTCCGGTACCACTCTCTCCACAGATGAATACCGACGCATCACTATCCTTTATCCTCTCTACTAACGTAAGAATCCGGCAGAAAGCTTTACTTCTTCCTCCCGGAAATGTTTTTGGAATCCCAAAACTCTTTTCTCCAATTTCTCGAAACTCTGGACGATTCTTCAAAATCAGGCTGACTGGCCTTGAGAATGCAATTAAAAATTCTAAATCCTCCCTAGAAAATGGCTCAAGCCCAACATTTCGATCGAGGTACACGGCACCTACAGATTTATTCTCAATTACAAGAGGAAAACAAAGGGCATTCCTCAGGTTGTTTGTACTATTACAGAAATAGGGCTCGGGATTTAAATCGTTCATAATAATGGGCTGGTTTTCAGCAAGGGCTCTTTTGATTATATCCTGACATATGTCATTATTCTTTAACCTGGCGATCCCACGTGACTCTTTGAAAACTATTTGATCTTTTTCATTAACTAATACAACTATGGCGCGTTCTGAAGGAATCTCTTGCATTATTAAATCTAAAAGCCGTTGGAGAAGTGAGGAAGTTAGAGATGATTTCATAACTTTTTTGGATTCAGACTACAATTCATAAATACTCATAATAAGAAAATTGGGTTGAAACTTTATTACAAAATAATTTTATTGCTATTTTTCTTTTCAGTACAAATAACGATTCCTTTGATAAGATTTTCTCACACGATTTTACACAAATTCTAATAAACACGCTCAGGCCATACAGTTAATACAGACCAGAGGTAATATTCAATGAGTTAAAACATAAAATAAGAAAAAATATAAAAATATTGCCAAACGTGGATTATTCACGAGTTGTTATAAGTTGACTCAGACGGAATGATTTATTTGCGAAGACTTTTTTTCAGGATTTTAATTTTTTTCTTTACGTCCCTGTATCCAGAATTCCATTCTTTAATATCTTCGTAGAAAATTAAAGCCTTCTCCATTTCTTCTAACTTTTCATAAAGCAAAGCCAATTCATATGTTAATGCCAAAAATTTATCAGTGCCTTCCTCAGAAAGTTTTAAAGCTTTCTCTACCCAATTTGCAGCTTCTTTAAAATCCTCCTTCTGCTGATAGCACTTACTGATCATATTATAGCATTCCAAACTCCGGTTCTTATCTTTAGAGGCCAGTTTAAATTCATCTATTGCTTTGTCTATTGAACCTTCTTCCAGGAAAGAAAAACCTAAATTAAAATGGCTCTCATAATCTTCTTCATCTATATCTTCTTCCATTCCTTTTATGGATTTCTGGACGCTTTCAGCAGGAGTTTTATCTATTGCATCTTTCTCTTTTTCCTTTTCTGGTGAAGGAGATTCTTTTTTAAATAACTCGCTTTCCTTTTCAGATACCTGATCAAGCCGCCTAAGAATTTCATCCTCTCCAACCTGAGTTGTAGTTTTACTAATTGCTTCGATTCTTTCCTCAATTCTGAGGTCATAAGGAAAACTTATCCTTAAATTCTCAAGAATTCTTCTGGCATTTCTTATAAGCCCTTGTTCAATGTACAAATTAGCCTGGGATAAATTCTTCTCCAACATCTCATCAACCTCTTCTGATGGAGCTGCAGGCTTTTTGACTTCCTTTTCTTCCTCAGGGGCTTTTTCTACCTTCTTCTCTTCTTCTGTTTTTCGTCTCGCTTCCTCTTCTGCCTTTAACTTGGCTTCTTGTTCTGCCCTCTTTTTCGCCTCCGCTTCTGCTTTTATCCTTTCTTCTTCCTCTGCATTTTTCCTTTCTTCTTCCTCTGCATTTTTCCTGGCCTCTTCCTCTGCATTTAGCTTAGCTTCTTCCTCAGGCTTTTTTGCCGCTTCCTCTTCAGCTTTTCTCTTCTCTTCTGGAGCTATCTCAGCTTCTTTTTCCTTCTCAGGAGGCACTTTCACTTCTTCCGCTTCTTCAGGAAGCACGGGTTCTCCTCCTAAAAGGTCGTATTCTTTCTTTAATTCTTTATCCTCGGGGCAAATTTTAATAAGTTCTTTTAAAACAGATAACGATTCCTTTGGTAAATTCTTCTTATAGTATTCTTCCAGTAGAACCCTATAAACAATTTCCAGATTCTTTTTTTTATTATTTGATTTATAAATCGAGGCCAAGCCCTCTAAAGTAGGAAGGTGGACTTTTTTAGACGAGAGTATAAGCCCAAAAAGTCCAATAGCCTTTTCTACTTTATTTTTCTTGATTAACGTGCCAACAAGAGGTTCATAAAGTTCAAATGCCTTGTCAAGATTATCCTGGTAAATATTGATGCGTCCAAGTTTAACCCTAGCTTCCACATCATTGGGCCGCAGGGACATAATCTTGGAAAAGACCTCCTCAGCATTCTTAAAATCTTTATCATCAAAGTGAAAATTTCCCATAAGTGTAAGGGCCCTAACATTATCCTTTTCTTTTTTCAGGATATCGGTAATAAGATTGAATGCTTCCTTCTTTTTATTTTCTCTCTTGAGAAGAATAATAAAATTGGTCAGAGTTCTCAGATGATCATTTTTTAATTCTTTTGCTTTATTAAGAATTTCCCCTGCTTCTTTAAGAGCGTTACTCCTGATCTTTAATTCAACGACATCGTTGTATCTCTCAACAGCCTGATCCACTAACCCTTCTTTTGTATAAAGTTCTGCAAGAGATAGAGTTGATTTAATATCTTTCCTGTCTAGTTTCAGGAGTTTTTCGTATACAGAGATAGATTCTTTTAGAAGATTATCCTTTTTGTAACTCTCCGCGACTTTTAAATATTCTGCCTTGGCCTCAGAGAGAAATCCCTGATTGTAATAAAGCCCAGCCAGTTTTATGGCTGACTGGAGGTTTTCAGGATTTAATTTATGTATCTTCTTATAAATAGCTATCGATTGGGAATACAAACCCCTCTCTTCATAATAGCCAGCAATCTTATGAAGTTCTTCAATCGCTTTATCTTTCTCATTTAATTTCAGAAACAAGTCACTGATGATATTCCTGACGCTGACATCATGAGGATCTCCTGTCAGTAATTTCTGGTATTCAGAAATGGCATCCTGGAGTTTTCCCCTTTTAGTATATTTCTCTGCAATCTCTGTAATTTTAACTCTATCTTTTTCAGTACTCATTTCAGTTATGCTTAAGATTAAAGGTTCGTCTATGGAATAATGTCGGCCCCAACTTTGTTAACGCTCTATAATGCTCTTTTGTTCCATAACCCTTATTTTTCGAGAGGGCGTATCCATTATAAACCCTATCCAGATGAATCATCATGTCATCTCTCAGGACCTTTGCGACTATTGAGGCGGCTGCAATTGAAATGCACTTTTTGTCTCCTTTAGGCACACTAATCTGAGGATAATTTACATCATTTAAACTAAATCCGTCAACTAGGATAAAACCAGGAGTTACTGATAAATTTTCCACAGCCCTTCTCATTGCATTTATTGAAGCCCAAAAAACATTTTTTTGATCAATCTCAGAATTTGTGGATAATCCTATTCCAACAGACACAGCATTGGTCAAGATAGCCTTTGCCAATCTTTTTCTTTTATTGGGAGAAAGGAGCTTTGAATCATTAATTTCCTCAATCCATCCTGAAAGATCCTGCCTTATTGCCGTATCTGGAAAGATTACTGCCGAAGAAACAACCGGGCCAAAAAGAGCTCCTCTTCCTACTTCATCAACTCCTGCTATAGATTTAAATCCTTTCTTTATAATTTCCCTTTCGATCTGAAAATCCGCCATTTTTTTAACCTTGCTCTGTGCCCACTCATACTACCAGGGTCGAGCAATTTAAAACTGGAAAGGCTTTTCCCCTCACTGGAATCGGATTCATTCCTCTTCCCTAATATAATGAAGAATCTAACTTTTCACTCATAAAACGAATAAATACTATTTAACAAATCTCTCTAACAATTTGTATTGTCATTACGATGCTATATTAATTGTCATTGCGGGCATAATACTAAAAAAGTGTTGCTATTTACTAATACTCTGTTGAAGGTTATACTTCTATATCCCATTGTTATCAAAGTACTTATCAAGCCTAGACCGCCTAGATTTCATGTTCTTTTTGTGACATTGTTAAACTATTTCAACAAATATGCTAAAAATCTGTCCTATATTATTAATTTTAATTAAAATACAAATATTAGCAGCAACACTTTTTTAGTATTATGCCCATTGCGAGGAGCATAGTGACGTGGCAATCACACAATATAACAGTAAGTTATAGAGAGCTCTTTACTTATTTTTGTTCCTTGAGCCGAGCTGCTTTCCCCTTAAGTTTACGAAGATAATATAATTTTGCTCTTCTGGTTTTTCCATGTCTTACAACCTCAATCTTTTTGATCATTTTAGAGTGAAGCGGGAAAATTCTCTCTACTCCCACACCAAAAGTAACTTTACGAACAGTGAATGTCGCTCCCAAACCAGAACCTCTTTTAGCAATCACGTCCCCGCGAAAAATCTGAACTCTCTCTTTATCTCCCTCCCTAATAATAACGTGAACATTAACCGTATCTCCCACTTTAAAAGTATCTATATCTTTTTTAAGCTGTTTTTCCTCAAGCAAATCAATCAAAGTCATTACTCTTTCCTTTCTTTTCCGTTTTTATGTCCTCCAGGATTTTTTTATCTTCCCGTGATAACTTTTTTTCCCCAAGAAGATCTGACCTCAAAAGCCATGTCTTCTTTAAAGATTCCTTTCGCCTCCAAAATTTAATCTTTTTGTGGTCCCCAGAGAAAAGAACTTCAGGAACCTTCATCCCTCTAAATTCACGAGGTCGGGTGTATTGAGGGTAATCCAGCAAACCTTCTAAAAAAGAATCATTTTCTACAGATTCCATCTTTCCTACAACATCTCGAATGAATCTTGAGACCGAATCAACGACAACAACAGCTGCTGGCTCTCCTCCTGTAAGGATATAATCTCCAATAGAAATTTCGCCTGTGACTAGGTGTTGGATCACTCTTTCGTCAACTCCCTCATATCGACCGCAGATGAGAATGAGCTGAGGAGATCGGGCCAACTCCTTAGCAAAACGAAAATCGAGCTTCCTTCCCTGAGGAGAAAGAAGGTATACAGGCACCTCCTTATTTCTTTTAATTTTCTCAACTGCAGCAAAAATGGGTTCAAGCTTCAAGACCATCCCCTGACCACCACCAAATGGGCGATCATCCACCTGCTTGTGTTTATCCAGTGTAAAGTCCCTCAGGTCGTGAACATGAACCTCAATCAGGCCCTTCTCCAGGGCTTTCCTTACAACTCCACCTGAAAAAACACTCCCGAACATCTCGGGGAAGATTGTGATTATATCAAATCTCATTCAACTCTAAAAGACCCTCAGGAAGATCGACCAAGATTTCTTTTTGCTCCAGATTGACCTTAAGACAAATAGAATAAGTAAAAGGAATGAGAATCTCTCGACTTCCTTTAGCAACAACTAACAAGTCATTGTTTTGAATACACAAAAAATCTTTAACTTTTCCTATTTCCTCTCCCTCTTTTGTTACAACAGAGCTTCCAATTATCTGGAAAAAATAGAAATTATTTTTATCTAGAGTAAGAAGGTCTTCTTCTGGAAGCAGGATTTCCAGCCCTACCAATTCACGAGCCTGGGAAAGAGAGTCAACTCCTTTCAGCTTGAGAATATAGTTTTCTTTATAGGATCGTAAAGATACAACTGGAAATTCTTCTAAGACCCCTTTTCTATGAAGATATACCCTTGAAAAAAAAATGTTTCAGAGAGGACTCAGAATAAGGTTTAAACCTTAGTTCTCCTCTCTTCCCTTGGCTCCTGATAACTTTTCCTATGCTTACCATCCTATCCTTTTTCAATGATCTCGAGATTAAATCTCCTTTTCAGTTTCATTCCCGCAGCACCAAGAATAATTCTTATGGCCCGTGCTGTTCTTCCCTGCTTGCCAATAACTTTACCCAAATCTTCCTGATCGACCTTAAGCTCAAGGATCGTGGTCTGTTCCCCTTCTAACTGGGAAACCTGCACCTTATCTGGGTTGTCTACTAATGACTTGGCAATCAATTCAACGAGTTCTTTCACTGTAACCTCTTTTAAGTTTTAGAATGTTGATCGGTAAGTTTCTCAGGCACGGAAACTTTATGTAAAAGAAATTGAACCGTTTTAGAAGCTTGAGCTCCTCTCTCTAGCCAATAATTTGCTTTATTTAGATCAACTTTAATCTCAGGGGGTTCTGTTAAAGGATTATAATACCCAATGATATCTTTCGCTTTACTCTCCCTTGGTTTTTTTGAATCTATTACTATAATTCGGTAAAAAGGCCTTTTTTTCGCTCCAAGTCTCATTAATCGTATTGAAACCATTTCTGTCCATTCCTTATGGATAAAAAAGATAATATCTAAATTTTTATTCTAAGTCAACTGATTTAGTAAGTAGTAAGGGGTCGCGTCTCAACATTTGACATTTTTATTAAATCTTTCCACAAATGACTAACTCGTTAGACCTTCAAAAACCATAGTAATTGGGATATGTCCGTGTTACTAACCTGAATTGTTCAAAAAAACAAATATTAATTAAAATTTTTGAAATTTTATCGGCCTAGCCCCAAATATCACGGAAGGGAAGAAAGGAGCTTTTGAAACTTCGACTTTTTCATCATTTTTTTCATTTCTAAAAATTGTTTTAATAACTGGTTTACTTCAGATACATGCCTTCCACTTCCCTTTGCAATTCTTGATCGACGGCTCCCACTGATTATTTTTGGATTTTCTCTCTCTTCCAGGGTCATAGAGTTGATGATAGCTTCATAATGAATAATTTTTTTATCATCAATATTCATCTTTGATATACCTTTGAAGGGACCGCCTTCAGGCAGCATACTTAAAAATTGAGATAGAGAACCCATCTTCTTCATCTGAATGAGCTGTTTTTTAAAATCTTCAAAAGTTAATTCCTGTTTCTTTAGCTTACGGGCAAAGTCTTCGGCTTCTTCTAAATCAGTTTCTTTTTCAGCCTTTTCTACCAAGCTCAAGATATCTCCCATTCCAAGGATTCGAGAAGCCATACGGTCAGGGTGGAAAACTTCGAGCTTATCGAATTTTTCCCCAACGCCGATGAATTTTATCGGCTTACCTGTCACCGATACTATCGATAGGGCTGCTCCTCCCCTAGCATCTCCATCAAGCTTGGATAATATAATGGATGTTAAACCAACCTTTTCCTCAAAAATCTGAGCGCTCTTTACCGCATCCTGGCCAGTCATAGAGTCTCCTATATAAATCACCTCTGTAGGCTTGAAAGCATCCTTTACGATTCGAAGCTCCTCCATAAGCTCATCATCAATGTGAAGCCTACCTGCTGTATCAACTATGATGGGATCAAAAGCACGGTTTGCGGAAAATTTGACAAGTTCTTTAAGGGCTTTGGGTGGAGACAACATCAACTCTTTGGTCATTTCATAGGATGGAAGACTGAGCATTTTAGCTATCATCTTTAATTGGTCCTGAGCAGCCGGTCTCTTCAGATCAAATGAGACAAGTAGAGGATTTTTCTGAAAATTTAAAACCCATTTAGCAAGCTTTCCACAAGTCGTCGTTTTTCCAGAACCTTGAAGTCCGACCACCATAAAAATCGATGGAGGATGGCTCGAAAACTCCAACTTTTTTTCTTCCTGGCCTAAAAGGGATGTCAACTCATCTCTAACAATCTTGATAACCTGTTGAGCAGGGGTCAGACTCATGAGCACTTTTTTATCCAAAGCCCTAATTCTAATTCTTTCCACAAACTCTTTTACTACTTGATAGTTCACATCAGCCTCTAGAAAAGTCAGCCGAATCATTTTAAGGGCTTCAGCCATATTTTTTTCAGTGATTTTCCCTTCACCGCGGAGAAATTTCATGGTTTTCTGAAGGCGTTTTGATAATTGGTCAAGCATCTTTTTTCCTCTGGACTGGCATTCAATATGTTAAGCGAAAGCCTCAATCAAAGTCAATCATAAAGGAATGGCGTGAGAAATCTGAATGGAAGCGAAGACATTCCCAAATACTCTTTCCATTGGGAAGCAATATCTCTCTCCTTGATTGCGTAAATTTCCGTAAAATAAGGCCAAATCCAAATGTTAAATATTAAGATATTATCAGCAAGTATGCTTATTTCCGTGACAATTTCTTTGGAAGTCAGGCAATCTGGTTAGGAAGCCATCCGGAGGCGAGCGGGCATGGTTCCTCAAAGAGGAGAGCGAGCCGAGGAATAAGTGGATTTTCCTCGCTGGGGAAAATACACGGGCT
>JADHWO010000015.1 GCA_016783445.1 Candidatus Aminicenantota bacterium | reverse complement strand
ACCCGTCCTGGACGCTTGAGATGCAGATCATGACACCGGAGCAGGCAAAAGACTACCGCTGGGATATCTTTGATATTACAAAGGTCTGGCCCCATGGCGACTTTCCTTCCATCAAAGTGGGTAAATTGGTATTGGACCGCAACCCTGTTAATTATTTTGCAGAAGTGGAACAGGCCGCCTTTTGTCCCGGAAATCTGGTACCAGGTATTGCGGCTTCGCCTGACAAGATGCTTCAAGCCCGGCTTTTCTCCTATCACGATACACACCTCCATCGTTTAGGTCCGAACTATCACTTGCTGCCAGTGAATGCCCCTAAGAATGCTACTGAGAAAAATTACCAGAGAGATGGATTCATGCGTCTTGATTATAATCATAGCAGGGAACCCAATTATTGGCCCAACAGCTTCGGCGGCGCGGAACCAGATCCGACGGCAGGCGAGCCTCCCTTTGAGGTCTCCGGTCTGGCAACTCGTCATCCATACAGTCATCCCAACGATGATTTCGAACAAGCTGGGGATCTGTATCGTAAGGTGATGACCGATGAGGACAGGGACCACTTGATCGGCAATATTGTGGATCATCTTGGAGGTGCGCAGAAACGCATCCAATTGCGCCAGGCATCGCTATTCTATAAGGCAGATCCTGACTATGGACGTCGTGTGGCCGAGGGATTAGGCTTGGATGTTAAGGAGATTGAACGCTTGGGTGGGATGTCACAGGATGAGCGAGCTAAAACCACAGCTGAATGAGCCTAAGCCAAGCTAAAATGAATTGTTTCAATCGGGCGTCTAAGCTTTCTTGAGTCACTAAAATAAGTGACCTCTCAGATTTGTGCCCAAAGATGCTTATATTGACATCTCCTATCTAGTAAGAAAGATGGGGGCAGGTCGATCATCCAATTCACTATAACAACAATAAATAGGGAAAAATTTCGCCTTTTTTCCTAACTGTGTTTCCTATTCTGCTCTGGAGATTGAGCCTAAAAGAGATGGTCTTTAATTTCCCTGGTCAGTGGAAAGTTCCTGATAAATTTGCCGGTAGGACTGTTTTATTAAGGGCAGTATTAAATTATAGGAGAATGTCCGATTCGCATGCAAAATATCTTGGTATACCGAAAAGGCCTACAATTGAAGTCAGTAGAGATGAAAAAGTATTAGAAATATCGAAGTAAAGGATAAGGCAAAGAAATCAGTCTTGTGCGGCAAGAGTCATAATCCATCTGGCAAAAGACCTGGCGTCTTCCAGGTCGCTTTCATCAGGATGAGTACTGGCAGAGGCAGCCATTTCCGCCCAGGCTTTGTGTTCTGGCAATTTCTCCAAAACTTCAAGTGCCTTGGGTGAGACTTTTCCCCTGCATGAAAAACTGCCCAGCACGTTTGCTTTTGAAGCTAACACAGATGCATATTCCAGAGCCTCCCGGGAAAGCCGGCTGCCGGTAAGCGTCCCATGAGTGGAAAATAAGGCGATTTTTTTATTTGGAGAGATATTTTTCAATATGCCTTCAAGAGAAAAGGGAACGCTATGAGAATAAACCGGGAATCCGATAAAAATAATGCTGTATTTGTCGACTTCATTTTTTTGAAGTTCATTAACTGGCTTTATTACTTTCTCGCCCTCAACTGTTTTATAGATAGCCTCAGCAATTTTTTTTGTGTTACCTGTTTTACTGAAATAAATTATGAGTGTTTTTGACACGTGAGGTACTCCCTCTCAGAATTTATAACATATGAAAATTTCCTTTTAGCTCTTCTAAGAATTAACTATTTTTTTGTTCAGTTTTGGTTTTTGATACAAGTTTTTATTTATATCAAAGCAAAATATCATGGTCAATTACAGTTTCTATTATTTTAGCACTTTGCCGGTCTCTATATACCATATATATAAATCTAATTCAGCAGAAGTCATCCCTAATTTACATGCAATGCCTCTGAATTGGGCTTCTATATCCAAATAGGTGTTCTTTGATAAATTCTTAGGTTTTTGTTTGATATAACCATGTTCAAACAATGATTTAATAATGTGCCTGTCAAGTATCGCATAATCAAAATAACCCACATTTCTTAAGAAGTGGCTACTTTCTTTCCAACCGAGACCTTTTATGTTTTTTACCAACCATTCTCTTGGGTCTTTTTGTTTGCCCAGAAGATTCTTTATCTTTTTATATTTTCTTGCTTCGATTATATATTTGCTTTTGTTGTTATAAAAACGGTGCTTATTTCTTTTTATGCAGTTACATAAACTATTTTGCGGCTTATATAAAAAGCCATTAGCACCAAGTTCCTCTTGAATACTAAGTGCAATACTTGCTTTTGAATTTGCTGTTAAAATGCAAAAACACAGCTCACAAAACCAATCATTGTTTCCTTTTTTACCCAGCTCTTTAAATTCTTTTAATCTTTTGTTTACTGTTTTTGATATAGGTGATTGTTTTTGCTTTTTAATTTTTTTAATTAGTTGATTCACTTAAATCCCTTGTTAACATTAAGAAAGGTTTTTGGTTACAGTACCTGCTCTTTTCCGTGAAACATATGCATTCAGCTTAAAAGGAGTGATTGCCACGTTTCGCCGGTAAAAACATTTATTCAATAGAATAATGTTTTTTGGATATTTGTTTGAAGTACACTTTTTTGTTGGAATTTTTCCTTCGTGGAAAAGGAAGAATAGCATATAAGCTCTGTCGATTACAACAGTGTAAAGATAGCCATCATAATTATGCTCACAGGCGTGGCATTTATTATCCTGGCGAAAATATGTACAGGATATGGCAATTACCTCGTCGGCTAAAGAATGAGGTTTCTTGTAATGTTAACCAGGAAGTTAATATCACTTTTAGCCATTTAAGAATTTTCCTTCTTTTTATCACTTCTTTTCTTTCCTTTTTCCAATATTTGACATTCATTTATTGCTGATATATAAATCCGAAGGGTGTCAGTTTATAAAATTTTAAATAAGAATAAGCGGAAGTTTTCTAACACAGGAAAGGATATTCCTGTACATTTGTCTTTAGTATAAATGCCAAAATAATACAACTAGTGGAGTTTTTAATGAAAGTTAATCCTTTTGGCAATTTCTTTCATTAAGCCTTACGGAAGTAACTATGTGTTTTTTAAACATTAAGTCAGCGCTTGATAGAGCTCTCAAGGAAAATAAGAAAAAAATAGAATTAGATCAGGGTACTAAACTTGTTATTTTTAGTGACCTTCATAGAGGGATTGGGGACTGGGCAGATGATTTTATGCATAACGCCCTCGTTTTTGCCAATGCTCTTGATTACTATAATAAAGATAAATTTACATATATCGAACTTGGAGATGGAGATGAGCTGTATGAAAATCGCAAATTTGTAGATATAGTGAGGGCTCATGGGAATATTTACCGATTACTCAATGAATTCCATGAAGATAATCGATTAGTTTATATGTGGGGTAATCACAATTCACAGATGAGTAATAAAAAGTGGCTAGAAAAAGCTCTTAAAAAAGCACGAACGTTTATTAAAGATCTTTTTAGAAATATCGAGATTTTTGAGACAGCTTTGTTAGGGAATAAAATTTTTATGTTTCACGGTCATCAGGGGGATCCCATGGATGACATTTTTGCTCCATTTGCCAAGTTTATAGTGCGGAATTTTTGGCGGCTGCTTCAGACTGGGCTTGGAGTAAAGGATCCCACAAGTCCAGCTCAAAATGTTCGCAAACGGAATAAAGTGGAAAATGCCATCTTAGAATGGGCACGTAATAATAAGATGGTAACCATTGCTGGTCATACTCATCGGCCTATGTTTTATTCATTGGGAAAGCAGCAGCAGGAAGCTGGTGAAAAAGGTCAACCCTATTATTTTAATAGTGGAAGTGGGGTTCATCCACGGTGTGTCACTTGTCTTGAGATTAAGAATATGAATATAGAGCTTATTAAATGGCATGTTATAGCTGTCCCAGAGGATAAGAAGCGCTTACAGGTGAGACGACAGCCCGTAGATGGATGTAAAAGAGAGCTTAAAGAAATTTTCTCTGAATTATAGAATTATTCGCGGACTTAAGTGAGAATAATAAAATCCAAGAAATTTAAAAAGGATATAGCTTTTGGTCTTACCATTATTTTATGGATAGTCACGGTGTGGCTTCTGTATCCTCTAATAAATCTTGATTCAATAGATATGGAGAATGCAAAGGAATATCTCTATCGTTCAGCTTTCGGAATCTCCATTATGATCATATTTTTTGGGAAAACTATACTCGATCTTTTCTTTCCTCAGGTAACCTTAAGTAAAGCACCGCTCATAAATACTATATTTCTTTCAATTTACTCCTTCCTCCTGGCAGGAGGAATCATTTTTATGATTACCAGAGTAATGCTTCTGTTTTTGAGAAGTAGAAAATCCGGATTTCTTTTTTGATATATTAACTTCTCTTGATTATTTATAATAATAGATGTGAAAAAGCGGAAGGTTCCTTTATTTTTTCTATTGGATGGATCTAAAAGCAAAGAAGTATCGAGATAGATTTCAGATTATAAGAAGGTGATCTTTATATGGGTGATGTTTATATTGCAGGAGCGAGCTTAACTCCATTTGGAAAGGACTTCAGACCCATTGGTGTGATGCTGGCTGATGCCTGCCAGAAAGCTCTTCAGGATTCCTCTGCCTTTACGTCTGATCTTGTTCCGGACTGCATTGTAATCGGGTGTATGGACCCTATAGGATTTGCCAGGCAGACGGGTCTCGATTCTCTGGTCGGAATAGAAATGGGCCTTGCACGAGATACAGAGATATATCATGTGGAGTTGGGTTCAGCTACCGGGGCAGCGGCAGTAGAGCTGGGAAAACGGTTGGCTTCATCCGGGCTAAAGGTTTTAGTCTGCTTTGGAGAAAAAATGAAGGGCAAGCTGAAAAATGAAGAGATACCATCACAGATTTCAACGGTTATTGCTGAAGAAGAAAGAGAGCGGGGATTGGGCGAGATGCCTGCAGTGGCGGCCCTAGCTTCATACGAGTACATGGATGCCTATAAAATTTCAGAAAAGAGATTCAGAAACATATGTTATGAGATGAGCGTCCAAAGCCTTGGATACGGAGCATTGAATGAATTTGCCTATTTTAAAAAACCGGTCACACGGAAGGAATACAACAATCCTGAAATAAATAGAATTATTGCCAAACCATTGACAAAATTTGACTGCAGTGGATCTTACAATGGAGCTGGAGCAGTTTACCTGATACCTACTCCTACAGACGTAAAATTGACAAGCGTCAAATCTGCCTTTGATAATATCAAGATTGCAGAACGAAAAACTCTGATTTCCCTTGAAGCGGCTGTACTGGCAGGGAGAGATTGTTTTCGAGAAGCTGGTCTTAATCCCTACGAGATAGACCTCTGTGAGCTCCATGATGCTTTTAAATCTGTTCCCTGGATAGCGGCTGAGGATTTATTCTTAGCTGAGAGAGGCCAAGGGCATAAATTCGTTATGGAGGAGATAAACAGGAAGGGAAGAAGGGTTTATTTGAATCGTTCTGGTGGATTCTTGGCAAGGACTCATCCTTTAGGAGCCTCAGGGGGAGCCCAGCTTGTGGAGTTAGTCTGGCAGCTGCGTGGGAATAACCAGTATAAGGAGATGTTCGAAGAAGGATATCAAAACCTGAATTACGGGCTATGGTTTAACATGAGCGGCTTTGGAAATACATGTGTTGTAGGTATTGTTGAGAGGACTAAATCAACTCAAAAGCGGGAAGGGCTTAAAGTAGAAAACTTACCCCGGTCTATTCCTGAAAAGCATTTTATTTACCAGAAGACTCCCCGGAAAGACAGGATTGTTGCTGCTACTCAATATTTATCTCCAGAGGAAGAGAAAGTCAATGTGGCGATAATTCAGACAAAGGATGGTGATTTCAAAATAGGATTGGCTAAAGACCCTCACGGCCTAAAAAGAGGAAAATACATAAAGTGGATTAAACCCGAAGAAGGTTCCTATTTTATAAGAGAAGGATACATAAAAGGGAAATTATCCGACCTTTTAAGGCTTTTTCAAAGAACAAAAAAAGAAGAATAAGAAAGGGAAGCTTAGGCTAGTGAGTTTGAAAATCCGAACTTTGTCTTATTTTAGAAAGGTTTTAATTGACACTCGCAAGAGGGGATAATTATAATGATAAATCTTTATGCCATAATTTTAATTCTTGAATATTAAACAGGAGGTTATCCATGAGTGATATTGTCATAACAAGTGCGGTCAGGACAGCTGGAGGAGGATTTGGTGGTGCATTTAAAAGAGTTTCTGCTGTAGAGCTAGGAGCTCTTATTGTTCAAGAGGCTGTTCGAAGGAGTGGGATTGAACCTAAACAGGTAGATGAGGTGGTTTTTGGCACAGGCTGGCAGGCTGGACTTGGGCCAAACATAGGGCGTCTTGTCACTGTAAAAGGAGGGTTGCCTCATGAAGTTCCTGCCTTTACTGTAAACAAGCGCTGCGGTTCTTCTCTTAGGGCGGTTTCTCTTGCTGTCCAGATGATTAAAGCAGGAGACGCAGAAGTGGTTTTAGCTGGCGGAGCTGAAAATACTTCCCAGATTCCTTACATTGCTGTTGGAGCGAGATGGGGGAACCGCATGGGAGACAGTAAATTGGCTGACCTCATGCATATGGATGGTTTTATGTGTCCTTTGGCAGGCCATCTTATGGGAGTGACGGCAGAAACACTGGTTGAAAAATACAATATAAGCCGGGAAGAACAGGATGCTTTTGCCGCAGAAAGCCAGACTAAAGCGGTTAATGCAGTAAAAGAAGGAAAGTTCAAAGAAGAAATACTCCCTGTGGATGTACCTGTAAAAAAAGGTCAAACAGAGACCTTTGATACAGAGGAAATTCCAAGGGAGGGAGTATCAGCGGAGAAGCTGGCAAAACTTAAGCCTGTTTTTAAAAAGGATGGTACGGTTACTGCTGGAAACAGTTGTGCTCTTTGTGATGCTGCCGCTGCGGTCCTGGTTATGAAAGAGGAGAAAGCATCAGAGCTGGGAGTTAAACCTTTAGCGCGGATTGTCTCTTATGCACACGCAGGAGTTGACCCGGCAGTTATGGGAATAGGACCTGTACCAGCTGTTTCCAAAGCTTTGGAACGTGCAGGACTCGAACTTAAAGATATCGACATCATTGAGCTTAATGAGGCCTTTGCAGCACAGATTCTGGCTGTAGAAAGAGAACTTAAGTGGGATCGCTCTAAGGTTAACGTCCATGGAGGAGCCATAGCTCTTGGCCATCCCGTGGGTGCAACCGGAGCAAAAATATTGACCACCTTAATCTATGCTTTACAGAGTCAGGATAAAAACATGGGATTGGTAAGCCTGTGTATCGGAGGAGGGCAGGGCGTAGCTATAGTCATAGAAAGGCTGGCTTAATAAGCAGGGGACTTGATTCAAAAAAAATGGGGACAGGCCCCATTTTTCCTGCAAGAGTTCATAGGGGTTTGATTCATCAAACCCGCTTTAAGTTTAATATTTTGATTATTTAACCTGGATTATTCACGGGTCGAGGTTGCCGTAGACGTCGTTGCGAGGAGCGAGGCGACGCGGCAATCTCATGAGATCGGCTCGCTCGAAGAGTAAAAAATGCCGATGATTGATATAGATGAATTTAAAAGACAGAGTGATGTTCTAGAATTAAAAAAAAGTCATGCTAGAGAATTGATATTATTGAGAGTGAATGATGGCATCGGCAGTTTTTATGAATAATTCAGGTTATTTAAACATGGAGGAATAACAATGGATATTAAAAAGCCTTTTGTTATAGGCACAGGAATCATGGGTTCTGGTGTAGGACAACTTTGTGCTCAGCAGGGTTATGACGTGACTTTGGTTGACATCTCTGATGATATAGTTGGGAAAGCGAGAGAAAAGGTCAAGACAGGTTTAAACAGACGGGTGGAAAAAGGGAAAATTACTCAGGAGGATATGGAGTCGGTTCTCTCCCGGATGAATTGGTCTACAGACATGGACCAAGCCCGGGAATGTGACTTTGTTGTTGAAGCTATATCTGAGAATATTGATGTAAAGAAGGAAGTGTTTGCAAAGTTGGATTCTATCTGTTCACCTGAAACGATTTTAGCCTCTAATACTACAGCTCTTTCAGTGAGCGAGATCGCTTCAGCCACATTGCGTCCTGACAAGGTTATCGGGATGCATTTTTTCAATCCGGCAGTTATTATGAAATTAGTTGAAATCATCCGCGGTGAAAAAACCTCTGAAGATACAATTGCCGTAACAAAAAAGTTTGCCGAAGATCTGGGCAAGGTTCCGATTGCCACGGCAAAGGAAGCACCAGCCGGGATAGTCAGCCGTGTTTTAGCCGGGATGCTGAATGAAGCTGCTGCTGTTTATGCCGATGGCATAGCTTCTCCTCAGGATATTGACGAAGCTATGAAGCTTGGGGCTGGACTTCCTATGGGCCCTTTAGCCCTCATTGATATGATTGGTCTGGATATCCATTTGGCTAAAATGGAAACATTGTATGCAAAGTTAAAGGATGAGCGTTATAGGCCTCCGGAAATAATCAGGAAGATGATTGCCGATGGGAAACTGGGGAGAAAGGCAGGCGAAGGATTCTATAAGTATTAAATAAAGCTAATCCTTTTTTCTATAAGATTGCCATGCTTTCTTTAACTACTCACAATAACAATTAAAGCCTCATAGAAAGGAGTGTGCTATGGATTTTGATTTAAATGAAGAACAAAAAATGATACAGGGTACAATCCGTAAATTTGCCAAGGAAGAAATTGCACCTGTGGCGAGTGAAAACGATAAAAAGGCTCAATTCCCTCGCGATCTTTTTAAAAAATTGGCAGGGCTTGGCTTTATGGGCACACCGATTCCCGAAGAGTACGGAGGGGCAGGATTTGATTTTATAAGTCATGCCATTGTAGCCGAAGAAATAGGCAGAGTAGATTCCTCTCTGCGGGGGACTTATTCTGTACAGGTGTCCCTTGTGGAGCTTCCCATTTTTAAGTATGCCAGTGAAGAACAAAAGAAAAAGTACCTTCCTAAACTGACCAGTGGAGAATGGATTGGGTGTTTTGGCTTAACAGAGCCAGATGCGGGAAGTGATCCTGTCAGCATGACTTCGACTGCCAAGGAAGATGGAGATTATTATATTCTCAACGGCCAAAAAACTTGGATTACAAATGCCGGAATCGCTGATCTGGCAGTTGTCTATGCCAAGACAGACAAAGAAGCAGGAGCTAAAGGAATCACAGCCTTTCTGGTAGAAAGAGGATTTGAGGGATTCTCGACAGGGGACCTCCATGATAAATTAGGTCTTCGTGCATCTAATACAGGAGAGATTTTCCTGGAGAATTGCCGCGTTCCTAAAGAAAATGTCATGGGTGAGATTAATAAAGGTTTTAAGGTTGCCCTGGGAACCCTTGATTTTGGCCGTTTTACTGTGGCTGCTGGATGTGTTGGAGCAGCTCAAGGGTGTATAGACATCTGCAAAGAATATGCTAAACAAAGAATACAGTTTGGAAAGCCTATAGCTAGCTTTCAGCTTGTCCAGCAGATGATTGCAGACATGGTTGTCGAATGCGAAGCAGGTCGTCTCCTTGTCTACCGTGCAGGAGATATGAAAAACAAAGAACTCCCCAATACCAGGGAGACATCTATAGCTAAATACTACTGCAGTGAGATGGTAAACCGGGTGGCTTACAAAGCTGTACAGATCCACGGGGGTTATGGCTTTTCCGGAGAGTACGATGTGGAACGTTTTTACCGGGATGCCAGAATTAATACCCTTTATGAAGGTACTTCCCAGATTCAACAGCTGATCATCGGTGCCATTGAACTTGGAATCAAAGCTTTTGTTTAGGCTTGGAGTGGGACATGTATAAAACACTTATCTATGAGAAAAAAGATAACATCGGTATCCTGACAATCAATCGGCCTGATAAGCTGAATGCAATTTCCAATGAACTGACATCTGAATTAAGCAAGCTTCTTGACGATATCGAGAAAGATGAAGGGCTGAGAGTGCTGATAATAACTGGGAAAGGGGATAAAGCTTTTGTAGCAGGAGCTGATATCAAGGAGCTTGTTGACCGTGATGCCCGCCAAGGGCGGAAGGTTTCACAAGAAAGGCAGGAAATTTTTTCGCATATAGAAAACCTCCAAATTCCTGTTATTGCTGCGGTTAACGGGTATGCCCTTGGAGGAGGCCTTGAACTGGCTTTAGCTTGTTCCATCAGAATCTGTTCGGATAAGGCACAATTTGGTGCCCCTGAGGTTAAGCTGGGGATTATTCCAGGCGACGGTGGGACCCAGAGACTGCCCCGGTTAATAGGGCTGGGCCGGGCCATGGAATTGATACTCACCGGAGATTTTATAGATGCCCAGGAAGCCTTCAGGATAGGATTAGTAAATAAAGTATTTCCTCTTGAGGAATTGATGGAAAAGGTGATGGAGCTTGCCCAAAAAATTGCCTCAAGACCACCTTTAGCAGTAAGATACGCAAAAGAAGCGGTAAATAGAAGCCAAGAAGGGGACACAGCCTCAGGTTTTGCGCTTGAGTCTTATCTTCATGCCCTCTCCTGTACTACAGAGGATAAAAAGGAGGGAGTTTCTGCTTTCCTTGAGAAGAGGAAAGGCAAGTTTAAAGGAAAATAGATGATTCTCTTCCATTTTGTGTGGGTAATAATCAGAAGATATTCGGGAATGGTCTCGCTCCCGTTCAGATTTTTCACGCCATCCCAGAATACTTACTTTTAATCTATCAAGCCGACATGGCGGCTAATAATATAAACTTTTCGCCATTTTGGACTTTTGACAGCAAATATTGCCTATGCTATTAAATTTTCCCATAAAGGAGGTTTAATAAATGTCTAATCAACAGCTTTTTAAGGCTATTAAAATTTTTTCTTTTATCTTTTTACTTTTAATAGCAAGTAATATTTATTCTCAGGACTATGGAGTTGCATCAGTAAATGACAGCTATAAGATTTTGCCCGAAAGGGAGCGGGCAAAAGTGATGAATGAATGGCTGAGATGGAGGTTGGATAACATCATACCGGAATTAATGAGAAGGGAAGGAATTGATATGTGGCTCATCATAAACCGTGAATACAATGAAGATCCTGTCTATATGAGTCTTGTTCCTGAGCCGACTATGGCTGCCCGAAGAACATCAATTCTTATTTTTTATGATCGTGGTGAAAAAGTTGGAGTAGAAAGATTGTCAGGAGGTTATTACGGCATTGGTGATTGGTATAAAGCAACGTGGATCGATAAAAAGAAAAAGCAGTTTGAAAGTCTGGCAGAGGTCATTAAGGAGCGAAACCCGAAAAAAATCGGGATTAATGTTTCTTCTACCTGGGCTTTTGGAGATGGATTGACAGCAAGCCTGAAAGAGAAGCTGGGAAAAGCTCTTGGGTCTGAATATTCTTCCAGACTTGTTTCAGCAGAAAACCTTTGTATTGGCTGGCTTGAAACCAGAAGTCCCCAGGAACTGAGTGTTTACAGGCATATCTGTGGAATAGCCCACGATATTATATCTGAGTTTTACTCCAATAAAGTCATCACACCCGACATAACAAGCACAGAAGATGTTGTCTGGTGGATCAGGCAGAAAATTACTGATTTTGGATTGGAAACCTGGTTTCAACCTTCGATATCCATTCAGAGGTATAAAAAGGAAGCTGCCAAATACAAAGATAACAGAAGGATTATCCGGAGGGGCGACCTTCTTCATTGTGATGTTGGAATTGTGTATCTTGGCCTTTGTACAGACATGCAGTGGCAGGCATATGTATGTAAGATTGGTGAGGAGGATGCACCGGAAGGATTAAAGGAGGCTTTAAGACGCACTAATAGAATGGGAGATATTTTCAGGAACGAATTTAAAGCTGGGAGATCAGGCAATGATATTGTCTGGTCTGCAATGAAAAAAGCAGAAGCGGAGGGTTTAAGGCCTCTAATTTATTCTCATCCTGTTGGATTTAACGGGCATGCTGCCGGACCTCCGATGGATGCAAGGCCACCTGAGAGAGCCCCAGAAGGTGTTAAAGCACGTGGAGAGTATCCGCTCTATCCAAATACAGTTTATGCAATTGAATACAGCTGCACCTCGAGTATTCCAGAGTGGGATAATCAGGATGTTCGAATAGGCTTTGAAGAGACTGGTGTTTTTACTAAGGATGGTTGTAAGTTTCTTGATGGCCATCAGATCAGATTTTATTTAATAAAATAGGAGCTAATACAGGAGTTTAGATTAATAATTCAGTATAATTAGTTGTAGTACTTTTTGAATTAGATAACAATGATGGATCTAAGGGCTTCTCCTTTTCTTAATAAATCAAAGGCCTTGTTTATATCTTCAAGCTTGAACTTATTGGTCACCACAGGTTTAAGTTGAATTTTTCCGATCTTTACCATTTCTATGATTTTAGGATAGTCCACCGGCCTGCAGCCTAAGGAGCCTCTGATTTCGATCTCTCGAAACATCAGCCTTCCAGCATTAAGAGGTACAGCTTTAGATGAGTAACCTACCTGACAATGACGTCCCCCTGCTCTCAGGGAACTAGGACCCATTTCGATTGTTTTTGGATTGCCGATAACTTCAATAGAAATATCTGCTCCTCCTCCTGTAAGCTCTCTTATTTCTTTGAGCAGCGTTTTATCGTCTTTATTGGATGCATTGATGGTATGCCTGGCTCCTAAACTTCTGGCTATCTCTAATTTATTATCCACAATATCCACTGCAATGACTAAACCTCCAGCAGCTGCAGCCATTTGGACAACATTTATTCCAACTCCTCCGCATCCATAAACAACGACTGAATCGCCTAGTTGGACTTGTGCTCTGTTCTTAACAGCGTGATAAGGGGTGGAGATGGCGTCAGCTATAATACTTGATTCTTCAAGAGGAAGCTCTTCTGGCAGATGCTGACAATCTTTTGCAGGCACTTTAACATATTCAGCATAAGCACCGTCAATGTTATTACCCAACATGATCATGTTAAGACATATATTCTCTCGTCCCTCTCGGCAGTTAGCACAGTGGCCGCAAGAGAAAACAGGCGGAATGAGAACATGGTCTCCAACCTTAAAGTTTTTGACTTGAGCACCAACGTCCTCAACTATCCCAGAAGGTTCATGACCCAATATCATGGGGGGCTTTTTAAAAGTTGGAACACCATGGTCTATGTAATGCAGGTCAGTATTACACACTCCACAAGCTGCAACTTTTACTAAAATTTCATGAAAATATATTTTTGGGGTTTCGACCTCTTCTATTTTTAGAGGCTGGTTAGGCCCATGAAATACAGCTGCTTTCATTTATTCCTCCTTTATTTGTTTTTCCAGAGAGGCTTCCTTTTTTCCATAAAGGCTTTTATCCCTTCGTGGGCATCTTCGGAGGCCATTAGTTCTTCAAGATAGGATTTTTCAATTATCTCTAATCCTTCTAAAAAGTTTGTCTCTAAACCCAGATTAATTCCTTTTTTTGAATGTTTTAATCCTACAAGGCTTAATTCCGTAATAGGGTGAATAAAATTCTCCAGTTCTGAATCGAAAGAGGCAAGGGGAACAACTTTGTTAACCAAGCCGATTCTCTCAGCTTCAATTGCATTTATAGTTTTGCCGGTTAAAAGGAGCTCAGAAGCTCTTTTTAATCCTATAAGGCGAGGTAAAATCAGGAGAGCAATAGGTGGGATAGCGGAAAGTTTTATTTCAGGCTGTCCGATCTTCAAATTGTCAGCTGCAAATATCAAATCGCAGAAAAGAGCAATTTCACACCCCCCGCCCAGGGTTAATCCTTTAACAGCAGCTACAGTTGCCTGATCTAATTTTGAAAGGTTGCGGAAGATATCATGAAAAACCTGAAGCATTTTATCTACTTTTTCTTTTGTATGATCAGATACATCCACTCCTGCTGAAAAGGCTTTTTCTCCGCTGCTGGATATGACCAGGACTCTGACCTCTTTGTTGTCAATAAGAGAACTTAAAGCTTGGTTTATTTCTTCCATCACAGAAATATTCAGAATATTCAAGGGAGGGTGGTTAATGGTTAAGAATGCCTTGCTTTCTTTGGTTTCAAAAACAATATGTTCAAAATTTTTTTGAGTCATAGTAACTCTTCGAAAAAGTTGTGTTAATCAACGTCTGCTGAAGAGAATCGAGATGTAATACATATCACCTAACTCTTTTTCTGTCAACCATAATTAGGGGTCGCGTCTCAACATTTGACATTACTAAATTTATTATCTTTTTTTCAGGAAAGATGTATAATGTTAAATAATACAAAAGGGACAATAAATTATTTGGGACTTCGGTCTGTTTTTGTAAGGCAGATAAAATGAAAGATGATGGGAAAACAAAAAATCAGCTTATACATGAATTGAAAGATTTGCGCCAGAGAATTGCTGAATTGGAAATTTCAGATAAGGATCGTTGTCAAGCAGAGGAAGATCTGCGCAGGAGAGAAGAAATAAACAGATCTCTCCTGATTGCAATACCTGATTTAATATTTCGCCTTTCTAAAAGTGGGATTTTTCTGGAGATCATTCCTGCAAAAGAATTTAGTTTATGGAAACATCCCGGCGAATTTATAGGGAAAAATGTGTATGATGTGTTCGATAAAAAGATTGCAGAACAGTTTATGCATTGTATGAAGCTTGCAGTTGTAACAGGCGAGACGCAGATTTTTCAGTATAGACTGGCTGTAAACGAGAAAATTCACCATTTCGAGGCGAGAATCAAAGCAAGTAGAGAAGAAGAAATTCTGGCAATTGTTCGTGATTTCACTAAACAAAGACAGGCAGAGAAAATGGCAGAAACAGATCCTCTTACCAGTATTTACAACAGGAGGAAATTTTCAGAACTTCTGGATCAGGAAATAAGAAGAGTTGAAAGGTATAATAGATTTCTTTCTGTTGTAATCCTGGATATTGACCACTTCAAAAAAGTAAACGACATATATGGACATGAAGCAGGAGACTATGTGCTCAAGAGGATGACAGGGCTCATCAGAAAAGACATAAGAATAACAGACACATTTGCCAGATATGGCGGAGAGGAGTTTGTTATAATACTCCCTGAAACGAATCTTGAAGGAGCAAAGATACAAATAGAAAGAGTAAGAAAAATCATAAAAAAGGCTTCTTTTACTAAAGTGGGCCATATTACCATAAGTGCCGGCATTGCAGAGTTTATAGAGGGAGATACCAGAAAGAGTTTGGTGAAGAGGGCAGATGAGGCTCTTTACTTGGCAAAAAAAGAGGGTAGGAACAGAGTCAGAGTGCTGTAATTTAAAATATATCCAAAGAAGCTTGGAGAAAAAAATTTAGCACATCTTTAGGTTGATCCTACTCATCAAGTTTTTTCGGTACATAAATCATAATCTTATATTAACTTTTTAGTCTTTTTATTTCTTTTGTCTCATAACATATGAATTAAATTTTGCTTTAAATTTGGACTCCACATTCATCAAGAATCCATTCGACTCTATATTTATACTCATTTAATATATTTTTTAACTGTCAGCTTTGAGATGAAGGAGTTTCTTGACTTGGAAACGTAATATTGTTATTTTGGTAGTCTTAAAAAGGAATAGGTTTTGATAACCCCCCACCATAAAAAAGCGAATCAACATAATATGATACAGGCTTTTTTTATCTTCTTTTAATGGAGGAAAAATGAGCGAAGAAAAGAAAATCGCTATCAAGAAAATTCAAGCCACCGGTTTTTTGAGGAAAATAATGGCTGATTATTTCTACGAATTGAATGATGCCGCGAAAGAGGACTCACCCAAAATTGCATGGTGCTCCAGTGTCGGACCTGCTGAGCTCTTGTTGAGCTTAGGATTTCTTGTCCATTATCCAGAGAATCATGGAGCTGTATTAGGATCTTCCCGGACTGCAAACGACTATATTCCCGTGGCTAATGCTGTTGGCTATTCTCCGGATATCTGCTCTTACCTGACGAGTGATGTTGGCGCTTTTATAAAAAAAGAAACACCTCTTTCCCGGGCTTATGAGGGAATTGAAGGGATTGCTAAACCTGATGTGCTTGTATACAACACCAACCAATGCCGCGATGTACAGGATTGGTTCAACTGGTATTCAAGAGAGCTTGGAGTTCCAGCCATAGGAATATCCACTTATCGTAATATAGGAAAGATAACTGATTCTCATCTTCAGGGTATTGTTCAACAGACTAAAGACTTGATTCCTCCGTTAGAAAAGATTTCAGGGAATAAATTTGATATTGATAAGTTCCGAAGTGTCCTTTCTCTCTCCAAAGACTGTACCCTGATGTGGAAAAAAGTTCTCGAAGCAAATGCAGCTATCCCTGCACCTATAAGTTTTTTTGACGCTACGATTCATATGGGGCCTGCCGTTGTTTTAAGAGGCTCTCCCCAGGCTGTGGAGTATTATAAAGTGCTCCTTAAGGAACTTGAGGAGAAAAATGCTAAAAAAGATGGAGCTGTGGAAGGGGAAAAATTCCGCATTTACTGGGAAGGGATGCCTATCTGGGGGAAACTAAGAAACCTTGCTGAATTTTTTATAGGATTCAAAACAGCTGTTGTTGCCTCGACCTACTGCAACAGCTGGATCTTTGATTCTTTTGACCCAGAGGATCCCTTTATGAGTATGGCCCGGGCTTATACAGAGATATTTATTGTCAGAGATGAGAATTTCAAAGAGAAATATATCGAGGAAATGGTCCGTAAATACAAGCTAGATGGGATTTTGTTCCATGATGCAAAAACGTGCCCGAATAATTCCAATAACCGCTATGGAATGCCTGAAAGGCTCGAGAAAAAATTGAATATTCCTTCTCTTACTATAAATGGCGATTTGAATGACTTGCGGTGCTATTCAGAAGAACAGGCTAAGACCAATATAGAAGCTTTTATTGAGCAATTAGAAACGAAATGAAAGATCGGAAAACTCGAGAGAATAAGGAGATGTATTAGCAACTTTGTCTCCGTATCTGCAAAGCCAGGCGAGAGAAAGGAGCGTGACAATCTCAAGGGAATAATGAAATTAACTTCCTTGATATAAAAAATATCGAGATGAGAGGGATGTCATGAAGATAGGAGTATGCGGAATTGCCTGTGAAAAATTTTCCTGGATTACGAACTTGCTAGTCATAACTCATATTAATAAACAATGAATTATTTTGTTGGGATTGATGTTGGAGCTTCCACTACTAAAGCAGTCATTATTGATGAAGAGAAAAAAGTTCTTGGCTATTCTTTAACCTATTCTGGTGCTGATTTTAAAGCTGCGGCTGAGCAGGTCTTTGAAGAATCACAAAAAAAAGCCAGGAGAAAGGAGCCGGCTAAATTTGTCGTGGCAACTGGATATGGAAGGAGAAATGTTCCTTTTGCTGACAAATCAAGAACTGAAATCAGCTGTCATGCCAGAGGCAGTTTTTTTTATTTCCCTCATGCCCACACGTTGATTGATATTGGCGGGCAGGATAATAAAATCATAAAAGTTAATGATTCTGGAAAAAGAACAGGATTCAAGATGAACCGGAAGTGCGCTGCGGGTACAGGAGCTTTTCTTGAGGAGATGGCCAATCGCCTCCAAATTAAGATAGAAAAGCTTAATGGGCTTGCAGAGAAGTCAGAGAGAGATATACAGATTGGAAGTTACTGCACAGTATTTTCAGCAACAGAAATTCTGACTAGAATTAGAGAAGGCGTTGAAATAAAGGACCTTGTCAAAGGTATTTTTGGCTCGGTCATAAAAAGGGCTCTTGAGATGGACCCTTTGGAAGGGAATATAGTAATGAGCGGGGGAGTGGTGGCTTATAATCCTTTTTTAGTAAGTATGTTTGAAAAAAAATTAGGGAAAAAGATATTTATACCCCCTCATCCTCAATTAACTGGCGCTTTTGGAGCGGCGTTGTATGCTTTAGAAGCAAAAGGAGGTTAAAATGCTTGATGCACTATTTAAACCAAAATCTGTGGCAATCATTGGAGCTTCAAATAATCCTTTGAGCATTGGCCATATTGTTCTCCAGAATCTTCTTGACCACAATTTTAAAGGCCCTATATACCCTATAAATCCTAAATCAAAATATATTAAAAGTTTTAGAGCTTATCCGTCTGTTACTGATATCCCCGATGAGGTAGACCTCGTAAATATTTCTATTAAAAATACATTAGTTCCCTTAGTTCTCGAGGAATGCGGCAAGAAGGGAGTGAAGTTTGCAATTGTTCATACGGCTGGTTTTAAAGAAGTAGGAGAGGAAGGGCTAAAGCTTGAAAAGCAGATTGTAAAGATTGCCCATAAATATGGAATGCGTATTTATGGACCAAACTCCCAGGGCATTCAGAATTCTGATCCAGAAGTCTCAGTTTATGCAAATTTCACTTTTGTGCCCATGAGTCCTGGTAATATCTCCATTGTTGCTCAGAGTGGGGGAGTGGGAGAAACATTAAAATTGCATCTTTATCGGATCGGGAAAGGAATTAGGATGTATTCGAGTTTCGGGAACGAAGCGGATGTGAGCATGAATGAAATTATTGATTATTACGGCCAGGATGAAGATACAAAAGTAATCATGGTTCACATAGAAACTCTTAAAGACCCTGCTGGTTTTCTTGAAGTGGCAAACCGGGTAACTCCAAAGAAACCCATCCTTGCCTTAAAGACAGGAAAAACATCTGAAGGAACAAAAGCTGTTGCTTCTCACACCGGTTCTTTGATCGAACAAGAGACGATAGCGGATGTGATTTTTAAAAAGAGCGGCGTTCTGCGCTTTCATTCTCAAGAGGATATGATTGATGCAGCTGTTGCTTTTTCTAATCAACCAGTTCCAAAAGGGGACAGAGTTGTGATTGTAACTAATACAGGAGGCCCGGCAATAATTGCTGTAGACGAATGTATCTCAGCTGGGCTTAAGTTAGCCGAGTTGAGTTCTCAAACCAAGGAAATCCTGGGAAAGCTTGTCTTTCAGGAAGCTATTGTCTCTAATCCTGTGGATGTTGTTGCCACAGCAGGTCCTGAGCAGTATGGCGGTACAGTAGAGGCTCTTCTCAAAGATCCGAATATTGATTCTCTCCTTCTTGTTTTTGTAACAGCCCCCTTTGTTGATTGTGAAGGCATAGCCCGAAAACTCGGGGAGATTGGGAAGGCTTCTGATAAACCCATCGTCTGCCAGGTGATAACCATAGAGAAATGGGCTGAAGTTATCCGCCTCATCAGAGAAAGCGGTATTCCAGTTTATGATTTTGCTGAAACAGCCGCCAGAGTTCTCTCTGCAATGACTGAATATGGGAAAATCACTCAAAGAAAAGCACCTTCCTTTAAAAAATTCGAAATTGATAAAAGCAAAGCAGAATCAGTTTTAAGCCGCCATAAAGGTAAAGATAAGTTTATCCCTCAGGATGATGTTTTTAAGATTCTCCAATGTTACGGAATTCCAACCGTGACAACAACAAGAATAGATAAAGAAGATGAGCTCGAGAAAGCCATTCAGAAACTTAAATATCCTCTTGTTTTAAAGGTTGATGCTGAATCGATTATCCATAAAACAGAAGTAGGGGGTGTTGCTGTTAATATAAAAGATAAAGCTTCACTTCAGGCTGCTTTTAAAAAAATGGCCAGGAAGTTTGAGAAACAAAAACCTGGTTTTATTCTCCAGGAGTATCTTGAAGGCGGCAAAGAAGTGATTTTGGGAGCTAAAAGGAATGAGGGACTCCAGCCGACCCTTATGTTTGGACTGGGTGGAATTTTTGTCGAGACACTAAAGGATGTTCAATTCAGAATGGCTCCACTTTCCGAAGAAGATGCTTTGGAGATGATTCGTTCCATCAAGGGTTACGCCATTCTGGAAGGCACAAGAGGGGAGAAAGCTGTGGATATAAATAGATTGATTGAAATTCTGATTCGGCTTTCTCAGCTTGTTTCTGATTTCCCTGAAATAGACGAAATGGATTTGAATCCTGTTTTTGCTTTTGAGAAAAGTAAGGAAACTGTAGTTGTTGATGCCCGCCTAAAAATTGTAGGAGCTTGATTCATCAAGCTCATCGTATGGCGTATATTATAGGGGCTTGATTCACCAAACCCACATTTTTTTACTGAATAGGAAAGAATGTCACTGCGAGTGACCGAAAGGAGTGTGGCAATCTTACTGGGTAAAAAATGAGTGGGGATTTAATTTATCAAACCCGTAAAACGTAAACAATATGAACTGGATTCCTTTAGGCATTGTCTGTTTTTACATTATTCTTCTCTATGTAATTACCTGGGTGACCCGCCGTCTCAGCCGGGGAGGGATGATCGCTTATCTTTTGGCTGGCCGAAGCCTTCCTTTCTGGGTGGTTGCCCCCCTTCTTACCGGTCTGGCTGTAGGAGGTGCTTCAACGGTTGGAGTGGCTGAGATGGCCTACAAAAGTGGAATATCTGCAGGCTGGTATAATGCTGCCTGGGCTGCAGGGGCAATTCTAGTGGGACTTATCGCTGCCCGCCGATACCGTCAGATGGAAGTTAGCACTCTCCCAGAGCTTTTTGAAAGACATTACAGCGTCTCAGGCAGGGTTGTAGGTGCTTTCGGACAGCTTGTCCTGCAGATAGTCATTGTTTCTGTTCAGTATGTTGCAGGTGGTGCTATCCTTTCTTCCCTTCTGCCTAATGTATTTAGTTTAAAGACTGGAATGTTTATTACTGCATTGGTTTTTGTGGGGATAACATTGATCGGTGGCTTCTGGGCGGCAGGTTTGACCAATATCATAAATGTGATTCTCATCTATACAGGAGTTCTTGTGGGAGCGGCTTTGGCAATAGTAAAGATAGGAGGACTTGGAGAGCTTGTGGCCAAACTTCCTCCTCAACATCCGGGTTTTGATTTAGGAGGAATTGGATTGCCGATTATCTTCGCGTGGTTTGTTGTGATGTGTACTATGGTCTTTTCGGTCCAGTCTGTTGTTCAGATTTCTTTTGCCGCCAAAGATCCCTCTTCTGCCAGCAAAGGTTTCATTTTAGCGGGACTGATTATTCTCCCTGTGGGTTTTATAAGTGCTGTTATAGGTCTTTCTGCCGCTGTTCTTCATCCAGGAATTGTACCCACTGAAGCTCTGCCTCGTATGGTTTTGAGCCTAAGCCCTGTGATAGCAGGTCTTGTTCTAGCTGGACTCTGGGCTGCTGATGTATCAACTGCTTCTGCCCTCCTTGTTGGGAGTGCTACTCTGGTTGTGGGAGATATAATCAAAAGGTTTTTCGCTCCTGACCTTAAAGAGAGGGGAGAGAGGATTATCTCTCAAATTTCAGTTTTTATTTTAAGTGTTTTTACATACATTCTTGCTGTTTTAGTTTCTGACACTGGTATTCTAAATACATTGCTTCTCGGCCTTTCCTTGACCACTGCTTATACTTTAGTGACTTTAATGACCCTATTCTGGCCTAAGATTTGCAGGCGCGCTCATGCCACCTGGACTCTACTCATGTCTATGGCTGCTCTTGCCCTATGGTTTATTTTCCCACAAGTGGCTTCCTTTTTTAAAAATATTAGTCTTTCACACCCGATATATTTCTGCTGGATCGTAAGCCTGTTGACTTTTTCCCTGGTTTCAATCTTTGACAGGAGAAAGATTAAAACACTCACTTAAAAAAAGGCAAAGACTACTAGATGATTTTGTTTTTTTGGCGGTAGGAATGGAGTTTTGGATAAAACCTTTTTATTTGAGAAGTTCTGCGGACTTCGGCTCCCTTTTAATATCCCGAGAAAAACGAGGGCTCCCAAAACAATCATTCCGATTCCCATATAGGTAATGAACTTCAGAGTAGGTAAAATAAATTCCATTTAGACCTCCAAAAGTTACAAGCATTATAAACGAAAACAGACAGAATTTGAACAATTTAGAGATTATGAACTCACATGATAATAACCTTAAAAATTTCTCCATGTTTCCTTTGGCTGTCGAAAAAAAGGAGTTTATTCTTTTTTTAGAGTAAATTATTATAAGAACATGTGTTTGGGCTTAGGCAATAAAGAATTTTCCTTGACAGGAGAATCTTCTTTTGATTATTGTTTGCAACCAATAGTGGTTATTTATATTTTATTTGTGCTGTTTTGTTTAAGAAGTTTTGTTTGTTAGGGGAGGAAAACATATGGCGAAAACAAAGATGTTATGCCCCTTTTCAAAAGAATTGTGCCGGGAATGTCCTCAGTATAGAGGGAGGCACTATTATCTATGTTTTTACACCAAGTATCGAGGATATTTAGGGAATTCGGAAAAAGAAGCTAAACAGAAATCAAGGAGCAGCAGGATTAACAAGCCGTTTAAAATGCCATCGCCGCCCCCTGCAAGTCCAAAGTGGTTAATCCTCAATGAATTTACTGAAAGGAAAGGAAAATGATACGGGATTTTGTTTATTCAAAAGCAAAGACTGTAAAGGAGGCTCTTGATTTACTTGAAGAGCACAAGGAAAACTACAAGATCATTTGTGGCGGGCAGTCACTACTTATTCTGATGCGCCAGGGATTAGTTGCACCGGCAAATCTCATCGATATCAAGAGTATTGAAGAGCTTAGTTATATCAATTTTAAACCTAAAGATGGGCTAAAGATTGGTGCTGCCACTACCCACAGTGACATAGAAAAATCATCGTCAGTCAAGAAGCACTACCCTGTGTTGGTTAGCATGGAAAAGAACCTGGCTTCTGTTCAAACCCGCAACTGGGGGACTATTGGCGGGAATCTTGCTCATGGAGACCCTGCAGGCGATCCGGGACCAGTATTTATTGCCTTAAATGCCACAGTAAAAATAGCCAATAGTGAAAGAGAAAGGTCTATTCCACTGGAAGAATTCTTTATCGACTACTTTGAGACAGTACTCGAGGATGGTGAACTTCTGCTTGAAGTCCAGTTTCCAGTTGTCCCTCCAAGAACAGCCACTGTATATGAGAAGTTTAATATCATTAAGAACGATCAGGGCATTGTATCGGTTGCTGTTTCAATAACTATGGAAAAAAAAGGTTCCAGTTGCAAAGACGCGCGGATTGTTCTCGGAGCAGCTGCCTCAATCCCCATCCGGGCAAAAAAAGCAGAGAAGTTGTTAATAGGGCAGAAGTTAAATAATGGCTTGCTCGAGAAAATCGGCAAGAGGGCTTCAAAGGAAGCTGACCCTGTTGCTGATATTCATGCTAGCGAGGAATATAGAAGACATTTAGTCGAAGCTCTTACAAAAAGAATGGTGAGGAAAGCCTGGGATCAGGCCAGAAAACCAGCCCGATAAGGAGGCCTCTGAATATGGAAAAGCAATTGTTACGTATAACAGTCAACAACGAATACCACGAACTCTACGTTAAGCCTAAAAGACTGCTGGTTGAGGTACTGAGAGATGAGCTGGAGCTTACGGGCACAAAAAGGGGATGTAACACTGGAGCGTGTTGTGCATGCACGGTGCTGCTTAATGGTGTAACAGTTAAGTCATGTTCGATTTTGGCGATGCAGGCCGACGGCACCGAGGTGACTACCGTGGAAGGGCTGGCAGAAGGAGGAAAACTTAGTCCAATTCAGAGGTCATTCCTGGATCACGGTGCCTATCAATGCGGTTTCTGCACCTCGGGGATGTTAATATCAGCAACAGCATTGATAAATGAAAAGCCGAGTCCGACGAAGAAACAAATAAAAGAGGCCATTCACGGTAATATCTGTCGCTGTACCGGTTATAACAGCATTATCAGAGCTATAAAAGCAGTAGCTGAAGGTAAGTACAAGGAGGAAGAATGATGAAGAAGTACTCAGTCATAAACACTCCCATTCATAATATTGATGGAATAGCAAAAATAACCGGTAGAGCAGAGTATGCCTTTGACATCAAGTTGCCCCATATGCTGTATGGTAAGATCTTGAGAAGCCCCTATCCCCATGCAAAGATCCTCAAGATAAACACAAAAAAAGCTGAAGGCTTAACAGGAGTAAAAGCAGTTGTTACCGGTAAAGATACACTTGGAATAAAACAGGGAATTTGGAGGCGTTTTAAGGAACTCTGCGATGAAGAAATCCTCGCAAGAAGCAAAGTCCGCTACATCGGAGAGCCTGTGGCAGCCGTAGCAGCGGTTGATGAAGATACGGCTGAAGAAGCTCTGGATTTGATTGAGGTTGAGTATGAATCTCTACCAGGCGTATTCGGGCCTCTCGAGGCTATAAAACAAGGAGCCCCGCAGCTCCACGAACATGCTGAAAGAAATATAAATGTAACGCGCCATATTGAATGGGGCGATGTGGACGAAGGATTTAAAAAGGCAGACCATGTTCGTGAAGATTGGTTCAGGTGTTCATCGCAGCACCATGTATGTATGGAGACTCATAATGCAGTGGCTAGTTTTACACCTGATAAAAAATTAACCGTGTGGACGTCAACCCAGTCCCACTACTATATTCAGGTTTTGTTATCATGGGTGCTTGGACTGAGAGAGAATGATGTCAGAGTGATTTCGCGCTATACAGGAGGAGGTTTTGGAAGCAAGTTTGAACTTGATTCGGCTCAGTTCTGCAGTTCGCTTCTGTCCATGAAGCTATTCAAACCTGTAAAGATCATCCTCACACGTGAGGAAGAATTTATGGCGACCAAACGCCGCACACCTATGTTCTATTATTTGAGGACAGGTGTTAAGAAGGATGGTACTTTTTTAGCAAAAGAAGGCCGGGTTTTTACCGAAGGAGGTGCGTATACCTCAATGGGAGCAACAGCCCTCTATCTTACAGGATTTTTCCAGGCGTTTCCCTATGTCTGGCCGAGTTACCGGTATGATGGATACAGGGTCTACACAAATACGGCGCCTACTTCAGCGATGCGGGGTTTTGGAGCTCCCCAGGCAACGTTTTGTGCAGAAACTCAGATTGATTTAATAGCGAATGACCTGGGGATCGATCCCATAAAGATCAGGCGGAAGAATGCCATGTACCCCGGTTACGAAGTTCCCGGGCAGGCAACGATTCAGAGTTGCGGCCTCAGCCAGTGTCTCGATAAAATAGAGAAGTGGATCAAATCACAAGGGAAACTCCCTCCTAATCGAGGGATTGGTATTGCTGCTTATGGTTTCATGTCAGGAGGGATTTTTAACTGGTTTGATACACCTTATGCCTTTTCCTCCGCTGTGATTCAGGTAAAAATTGATGGAAAGGTTGACCTCTATATTGGATCTCAAGATATGGGGCAGGGTTCGAATACCACAATGACCATGATCTGCGCAGAAGAGTTGGGAGTACAAGTCGAAGACATTCGGCTTCATATGGGAGATACTGAAAGTTGCCCGGTAGACCTTGGTGCCTGGGGAAGCAGGGAGACATTAATGCAGGGGAATGCTGTTAAAATGGCTGCTGCAAAGGCCAAACAGCAAATCATCGAGTATGCAGCGGCGAAGCTGTCTCCGAATATTGTTTATGACCTGGATATTAAGGATCGGTGGGTCCACCTTATTGCTCGCCCTGAGCGAGGCCTTTCGTATTATGATGTTGTCAAGGAAGCTATAAGAGGAAAGGATGGTCAGCCTATTATAGCCAGAGGACATTATACTCCACACCGCAAAGGCATGATATCACCGGCATACAGTTTTGGAGTACAGGCTGTTGATGCAGAAGTTGATCCGGATACAGGTAAGATAACACTGAAAAATTGTGTAACTGCACATGACTGTGGACAGGTGATAAATCCTTTAGGGGTTAAAGGACAGCTTGAAGGTGCCATGGCCATGGCAGCAGGGTATGGTTTTACCGAAGACCTGCCTATGGATGAAGGAAAAATTTTAAACCCGAATTTAGTTGATTATAAAGTTCTGAGGGCTACGGAGATGCCGGAAACAAAGGTTATCGAAGTAGAGACATATGAACCTGAAGGGCCATTTGGAGCCAAGGAGGCAGGGGAAGGTCTTACGAATCCGACAGCAGGTGCTCTGGGCAATGCAGTGTTTCATGCAACAGGACTCAGTATTAAGAATCTTCCTATAACTCCGGAGAAGGTTCTTGAAGCACTCAAAGAGAAAAAAAAGGAAGAAAAAAAATAAGGAGGGCATACCGTGGGTTATAAATGTCCATCGTGCGGAAAGATTTGGCCTGACACCATGGATCTGGCGCGGCATGTATTTGGAACCGGAGACCAGGCTCACAAAGACTGGGTTAATTCAAAGGGGCTCAATTTTATTGAGCTCTTGCTTATCCAGACCATGGAACCCGGAAATAAGGGCTATAAGGCTTTGGCAGAGCTGCTTGAGAAAGAAGCAGAAAAAGTTGATTGAGAAGACTCGGGTTTTCTGAATATATGGAGGAAGCATGATACTCGAAGGCAAATTATCAATAAAAGCACCCATTCAAAAACTGTGGGATACATTATTAGAGCCAGAAACTTTACATGCTTGTATTCCGGGAGCAGAGAAGATAAAGCGTCTTGATGAAAAAACGTACGACTGTGTTATCAAGCAAAAAGTCGGCCCAATTTCAGTGCGGTTCAAATTTAAGGCTATCCTAACAGAAGTTAAATCCCCAAATCACATAGAGATGATGGGTGAAGGAGAGGATATAGGTAAGGCAGGCCGTATTACCCAGAGAACTAGCATAGATTTAAAAGAAACCGGGGGCGGTGAAGTTGAGATTTCCTACAGGTGTAATGCTTCAATAGTCGGAAAACTGGCAATGTTTGGGGATAGGATTATGAGGGCCAAAGCAAAAAAGGTGGAAGCTGAATTTACAGAGGCTCTGAAAGAAAAACTTCAAAGCGTTACTTGAAGGGAAGCTCAGGCTAAGTGGCTTGAAAACACGCCTCTTTTACCCCAGCGAGGCAAAAGAGGCTCGGTTTCAGTCTTCGCTCACATAAAATGGGGCCAGGCCCCATTTTGTGCACCGTGCCCGCTTTTTCTTTCACACGGTTTTCTTGCCACTCAGCCTTCGCTCAGTTGGGATCAGAGTTTGTGGGATAAGACCTGGCCCCGGAAAACTACATTTTACATGGGCATCTTTTAATAATAAAATCTGATTACATAGACGCTATTCTTGACATAAATTTGTTGAAAAAGTAGTATTCAGTCTATAAAGAAATCGTATATCAGATTTAAACTGAGGCATATTTTATTAATAAGGAGGACGATATGGGAATAGATTGGTTACCAAAAGATAAAGAGCTAAAAGACCATTCTCTTTGGGGAAAAGAACATTGGGGCACAGAACCGCCCTGTACAATGTATGAAAAGAGGCCGATTCTTGATAATTCGGGTAAAGAAATCGAAGGCCTTTTCTCTGCCTGGATTATCCTGAACAATCCTGCCCAATACAATTCATACACCACAGAAATGGTAAAGGGAGTTATCGCAGGGTTTCAAAATGCATCTCTCGACAGGAGTGTTGTGGCAGTTGTTTTTACTGCAGTGGGGGATAGAGCCTTTTGTACTGGCGGCAATACCAAAGAATATGCTGAATACTATTCCGGCAGACCTAATGAATATGGTGAGTACATGGACCTTTTTAACGGAATGGTTGATTCTATCCTGATGTGTAAGAAGCCTACAATATGCCGGGTTAATGGTATGAGGATTGCAGGAGGTCAGGAGATAGGCATGGCCTGCGACATTGCCATTTCTGTGGATACAGCTATTTTTGGTCAAGCGGGTCCTCGGCATGGCTCAGCCCCTGACGGGGGCTCTTCAGATTTTCTTCCCTGGTTCTTGACTATTGAAGATGCGATCTGGAATTGTGTTTCCTGTGAGTTGTGGAGTGCCTACAAGATGAAAAGACTGGGGCTTGTCAGTCAGGTTGTTCAGGTTATTAAAGAGGATGGAAAATTCATTCGTAATCCTGCGGTCATCACAGATAAATACATTGAAGATGGCGAAATCGTGTACGGAGAGCTCTTTAAAGGGGAAGAAGGAAAAAAAGCACGGGAGTTTCTTAAAACTGCAACCATAGATTTTGAACTTTTAGATAAATTTATCAACGATGTAATCTGGAAATTTACAAATCTTTTTCCGGGCTGCCTGATAAAATCTCTCGACAGTGTGAGAGCAAAAAAGAAATATTTCTGGGATCTGGCAAAAAATTACAACCGCCATTGGCTGGCTGTCAATATGAGCACAGAGGCATTTATGGGATTTAATGCCTTTAACACAAAAAATATAACAGGCCAGGATGTTATTGATTTTGTCAAATACAGACAATTAATTGCCCAGGGAAAATCCATCGATGAATCTTTTATGGAGGCGGTCTTACCAAAACCCAAAGAATAATAATCTGCAGGGATATGATTCATCAAACCCAACGTTTTTATTTATGTAGGGGCTTGATTCATCAAACCCACAATATGTATAAGATAGAAAAAAAAGAATACCCGGGTAAAAAAGCATGAAAAATATAACATGGAATGATGTGGAGATTCTGGTTGTTGGTGCAGGAACAATGGGAGCAAGTCTCACTCAGGCCTATGCCCAGAGAGGCTTTAATGTTGGTTTTATAGATATAAGCGAAAAAATCCTCAAGTCTGCTTTTGATACCATAAACAGAGAACTGGAGATTGCCCTGCAGAGAGAAATATTCTCTGACTCTCAGATCCAGGATATTAAAGCACGAATTCTGGCTACTACAAGTTATGAAGAAGCCTGCCAGGGAAAAAATCTCAAGCTTGTTTTAGAAACTGCCACAGAGGATATTGAAATTAAAAAACAGATTTTCAAAAAGCTGGATAAGTTATGTGCATCCAATGTTGTTCTTGCATCAAATTCGTCATCTCTGGATATAAACATACTGGCTCGAGAAACCAAAAGGCCGGATAAGGTTGTTTGGATGCATTATTTTTACCCCCCACACAAGAACTGTGCGGCAGAATATGCGGGCACAGAGAGCTCCTCTCCAGAAAGCATTCAAACTGCAGCGAGATACATGAAACTGGCAAAAAAAATAGCAACCCCCATCCTCAGCAGCCGCAAGGGAGGAGCGGCTGATGTAATTTTTGTCTCTCTATTGCTGGAAGCGGCTAGATTGGTCGATGAAGGTTTTGATATTCCAAGTATTGAAGCTGCGGGCAAAAAGGCTTTTAACATGCCTGTGGGTTTTCTGGGATTAATGGATATAACAGGAATCCCCCTCGGGATAAACACAATGTATTCTTTTTCGGATTCATCTGATCCTGATGATCCTCTTTATGAGGTGTATGGTAATTTTTTCACTCCTCCGGATAGCTATAATAAAATAATGGAAGAGTACGTAAAAGCTGAGGATAAATCCAGCGTAAAATGGATTCTGGAGCAGGAGGCTAAGAAAGAAGCTAAAGATTTTATGCTCGTTGACGTGCTCAAGAACAGATTTTTAGCAGTTGGATTCATGACTGCAGCGGAAGTTGTTGAGGCAGGGATTATAAAGATGGAAGAAGTAGACAAGTTGTGTCAGAATGCATTTCTCTGGAAAGAAGGCCCTTTTGCCATTATGAACAAAATAGGAATACGCGAGGTTATGAAAATAGTAACAGAGAGAATGGAATTATCACACAGGAATGCAATAAATTTTCCAATCCCCAGGCTTCTTATCTTCCAGTCTCAAAAAAATGAACCATGGTATCTTTAGTTAAAGCCTCAGTTCTAACTATAAATATCACACAAATTGTTTTACGAAAATAAGCCTGAAGTATCAATATTTAACATTTAACAGCTTGTTTAGTATTTTTGACTATAATTTAATAGTCTTTTAGAATTTCTCTTAAGAATTAAAAACAGGAAATTATATTTCATAAATTGGGAAGTATAGTTTGCATTTTTCTCAAAATAGCGTTATAGAAAATGTCTAATATAAAGACCTGATCCCAATTATTTTATTTAGGAGGAAAAAATGGATTTAGATGGAAAAGTTGCCCTTGTCACTGGCGGCAGCCTGGGCATCGGCACAGAGATTTCCCTGGATTTAGCCCGGAACGGAGCAGATGTTGCTTTAACATTCCGCAGGCATGAGAAGGAAGCCAAGGCGGTTGTTGAACAAATAAAAGCCATGGGCCGCAAAACTCAGGAATATAAAGTTGATGTATCTGATTTTGGTGCAGTCCAGAAGCTGGTGAAACAAGTTATCGATGAATTTGGTCATATGGATATTCTGATCAGTAATGCTGGAATGAACTGGGATGGGGTTATCTGGAAGATGACTGAAGAACAATGGGATGCTGTTATTAATGTTGATCTTAAAGGGACCTTTAATTTCATAAGGGCAGTTGCCCCCACTTTTAGAGAGCAAAAGTCTGGAAAGATCGTGAACATCACTTCTATAAATGGCCTAAGGGGTAAATTCGGCCAGACGAATTATTCTGCTGCTAAAGCCGGAGCAATTGGTTTGACCAAAACTGTAGCCAAGGAACTGGGGAAATACAGCGTGAATGTTAATGCAGTAGCCCCGGGAATGATTTTGACAGATATGTTTAAAGAACTTTCAGAAGAGTTTAAACAAAAGGCTGCTGAAGAGACAGTTTTTAACCGCCTTGGACAGCCTGAGGATATTGCCCATTTGGTCTCATTCCTTTGCAGTGAGAAAGCCAAGCATATAACTGGGGAAGTGATCAAGGTCGATGGAGGTCAGTATATTTAGTGATTTAATTTATGGAGGTAATTTATGGGTAAAGTAGCTATTATTGGTGTAGGACAGAGTGCCTTTGTCCGGGGATATCCCGGTTCGATCAGAGAGTTAGCATTTGTTGGATTTAAGGGAGCTATGCAAGATGCTCAAGTTTCTGTCAAGGACATCGATGCTTCTATCATCTGCTCAGCTCCTGAGTATGACAAGCAGCGTTCACCATCGGGCGTATTTGCAGAATACTTTGGACTTATACCTCAACCCACCTGCTATTTAGAGAGTTTGTGCTCCTCAACCAGTATGGGTTTGAGAATGGCCTATTCATTGGTCAAGTCAGGCCTTCATGATATTGTAGCAGTTGTGGGTTTTCAAAAGATGTCAGAAATTTCCTCAGCAGAGTCTCAGGAAAGGATGGGCCGGGGAGCTGATATCCAGTGGGAAAGTCCATTTGGCACGATGATGCCTGCTTATTACGCCATGTTTGCCAGGGCTCATATGGAAAAGTACGGGACCACTCTTGACGATCTGGCTCTTATTCGAGTGAAGGCTGCTACTTATGGCCAGATCAATGAAAAGGCCCTATTTCGTAAGCCCGTGGCAGTAGAAATGTTCTCTGATCCGGACCATTTTATGTCCGGCCCGGTTTCCAGCCCGCTTCGAGTTGGAGACTGCTGTGCCAATGCAGATGGGAGTTCCTGTATTATAGTGGCTAACGAGGAAAAAGCCATGGCTCTTTGTAAAAAGCCGGTGTGGATTCTTGGATTAGGTGCTGCATCAGCAAGTGTTAACATGACAGGCAGAGATCTATTCACGGGATTGGCAGTAGCCCGGGACGCCTCCCAACAGGCTTATAAAATGGCTGGAGTGACTCCGAAAGATATTGATGTAGCAGAAGTTCACGACTGTTTTACGGTTTCAGAAATAATGGCTTATGAAGACTTAGGTTTTGTTAAGCCGGGAGAAGGAAAAGAACTGATTAGGAGTAAGGAAACTTACAAAGAGGGAAGTATACCGGTCAACGTAGATGGAGGCTTGCTGTCAAAAGGACATCCAATTGGTGCAACCGGTGGGTCCCAGATAAGGACTATTGTCCTTGAGCTGAGAAACGAGGCTGGAGAGATGCAGGTAAAAAAGCCAGAGATTGGGTTGGTCCATAACATTGGCGGAGTAGGCCTCTATGGAGTCGTCACAATTCTTGGGAGGTAAAAAAATGAGCGAGAAAAAAGAAATAGATGACCGTTTTAAAAAATTTGGGACAGTGAGTTTTGCCTCAGTCACAAAGGTTAATGACTTTATAGATTTCTTGGAAAAGGACAAGGTTATGGGCACCCGCTGTAAAGACTGCGGTGTGGCTTTTTTTCCGCCAAGGGCCGATTGTTACCAATGTTTTTCTAGTGACATAGAGTGGTTCGAAATCTCTGGTAAGGGAAAGCTCTTAACGTACAGCAAATTAAAGTATGCTCCTGTTGGTTTTGAAAACGATTTGCCTTACTGTATAGCTCTTCTGGACTACGGAGATTATAAGATTTTTGGCAGGATTGCCAGTAACATCCCGGAGGATAAGATTGAACTGGGTATGGAAATGAAGGTGGTAGTCAATAAGCTGCCAAACGGGCAGCTGAACTTTGTATTCGATAAGGTTTAAAAAGCGTCGTTTTTAGAAACATATAGATGAACCTCTCTGAAATAAGGCTTCATACTCCCCAGACTTTAAATGAAGCCTTGGAACTATCAGTAAAAATCAAGGAGGCTTGTTTTCTTGCTGGAGGAACTGACCTTCTGGTTGATATAAAGCAAGGCTTGTTAGCGGCTAAAGACATCATATCACTTCAGGAGATAAAAGAACTCAAGGGCATAAAGAAAAAAAACAAAGAAATTCGATTAGGAGCCCTGGTAACACCAAATGATATATTATCTGATTCCCTTATAAATCGATATATCCCAGCCCTTGCCGATGCTGCCAGATCCATGGCATCCACTCAGATTCGCGCTGTTGCTACTATTGGCGGTAACATTTCAAGCGCCGTGCCCTCTGCAGACCTGCCTCCACCTTTGATTGCGGCAGAGGCGTCTGTTAAACTTCAAGGCTTAGAATCTTCCCGTAAAGTTTCCCTTTCTGAATTCTTTCGAGGTCCAAGAGAAACAGCATGTAAAACTGGTGAATTGTTGACCTTTATTCTAATCCCGTTACTTCCGCCAGGCACAGGGATTTCATACCTAAAATTTACTCTTCGGGAGGCAAATGCTCTTGCTGTAGCTTCTGTGGCTTCCAGAGTTACACTTAAAGACGGAAAAATAAACAGAGCAGCGATTGTTCTGGGAGCGGTTGCTCCCACTCCTATCATGGCTTTAAGAGCCTCTGAATTTCTTATAAACAGGGAACCATCTCAAAGCACTTTTGAGAAAGCAGCTTTATTGGCTAAAGAAGAAGGAGAACCGATCTCGGATATCAGAGGCTCAATCTGGTATAGAAAAGAACTCATCAGTGTCTTAACCCGAAGGACATTGTCTGAAGCTTTAGAACGGGCTCAAAGAAAAAACAGGAAGGAAAAATAAATTCGGTGAAACACAACAAAGAACGCTACCGCCTCATTGTCCTCAAGGTGAATGGTGAAGAACACTCGGTTGCTGTTAAAGATGGAGAAACCCTTCTGGATGTCCTTAGAGACAAGCTGAGACTTACCGGAACTAAAAAGGGATGTAATCTTGGAGTGTGTGGTGCTTGCACAGTTATTATTGACGGGGAGCCAAAAAACAGTTGTCTCCTTCTGGCGGCATCCTGTGAAGGGACCGAGATAACAACAATAGAAGGTATAGCAAGTCAAGGTGAACTTCATCCTGTACAGCAAGCCTTTATTTATCATGGAGCAGTTCAGTGTGGTTTTTGTACGCCCGGGATGATACTGAGCGTTGTAGCTCTGATAAAGGATAATCCAAACCCAACAGAAGCAGAGATTAAGGAAGCCCTTGACGGGAATCTCTGCCGCTGTACAGGTTATGCGGATATTATTGAAGCTGTAAAAAACTGGAAAAAATATTTGAACAAAAAAGAGCCACCTTCTTCCTCTTATGACCTCAATAAATTTTCGACTGTAGGTAAGAGCCAGCCGCGAGTGGATGCAGCTGCTAAGGTTACAGGTCATGCCAAATTCACAGCCGATTATAATTTTAACAATATGCTCTATGGCAAAATCCTGCATTCTCCTATCTCTCATGGCCGGATAAAAATGATCGATACCAGCAAGGCAGAAACACTCCCCGGAGTTAAATTGATTTTAACGGGAAAAAACATGCCGGATATTACATACGGAGTTTCTCCTGCCCGCTATGATGAACATGTTTTGGCCAAGGACCGTGTGCGCTACGTTGGAGACGAAGTGGCAGCCGTTATTGCTGTGGATGAAGATACAGCAGAGAGAGCTTTGGGATTAATTCAAGTAGAATACGAAGAACTTCCAGCTGTTTTTAATCCGATTGAGGCGTTAAAAAAGGATGCTCCCCGGCTTCATGAAAAATATAAAAATAATATCAACACTAAAGTTGACCACCATTTTGGCGATGTCGAAAAAGGATTTGCTGAGGCTGATTTTATCAGAGAGGAAGAATTTGTGGGAAATCATGTTTATCAGAATCCTATAGAGCCTCATGCTTCAATCGCTTATTGGGAAAATGACGGTTTGACTCTTGTGCTTTATTCTTCTACACAGGTTCCGCATTACGTTCATTACATGGTGGCCCGGGTGCTTGATATTCCTTTAGGGAAAATCCGCATCATCCGTCCTCCTGTAGGAGGCGGATTTGGAGGAAAAGCTGAGACAACACCCCTTGATTTAATCACGGCTATCGCTTCCAAAAAAACAGGAAGGCCCGTAAAAATGGTCTACAGCCGCAAAGAGATGTTTCTCCACGGGAGAGGAAGACACAAACAGTACATGAAGTTTAAAATGGGCGTAAAAAAGGATGGCAGGATAACTGCTTTTAAAAGCCAGATTTACCTTGATGGAGGTGCTTATTCTTCTTTTGGAGTAATAACCGCTTATTATGCCGGCAGTATGATCCCGACTCTTTATTTTATTCCAAATTATTTATACGAAGGTTTCAGGATTATGACGAATAAACCAGCCTGCGGTGCAATGCGCGGCCATGGAACTCCCCAGCCTCGTTTTGCATTTGAAAGCCTTCTGAGTATGATCGCAGATGATCTGGGCATTGATCCTATTGAAATCCGCCTCCGTAATGCCATGGATCCTAACACCCGGACTTGTAACGATCTAGATGTTCGAAGCTGTGAGTTTAAAGCCACTTTAGACGAAGTTAAAAAGAAATCCCGCTGGAAACAGAAGTATGGTAAACTCCAACCGGGAAAAGGAATAGGGATCGGTTGCGGCGGCTTTGTATCGGGTGCCGGGTATGCTATTTATAGGGGACAGGTTCAGCGAAGCTCTGAGAAAAAACGCGAGACATTCGTTAAGAAGTCTGAGTTTCCCCATTCAAACGCCATTGTCAAAATAAGCGAAGACGGTACAGCCGCAGTCCTTCTCATTCAGGCAGCAGAAATTGGGCAGGGTTCATCCACTGTTCTTTCTCAAATGTGCGCTGAAGCTTTAGGTATTAGCCTTTACAGAGTACGTATCAGAACTGAAGATTCCGACATCAGCCCTCTTGATTTGGGTGCCTATTCTTCCAGAACAACCCTGATGGGAGGAAATGCTGTTGTTATGGCCAGCAAGGATGTCATCGGTAAGCTTTTTACCTCTGTTTCCAGGGTGTGGAACTGTAATCCTCAAGACCTTGAAGCCAGGGAGAATCAAATTTTTCTTAAAAGCGATAAATCAAAGAACATGGCATGGGAAGAGGCAGCGCGAAAATATTTTAATGACCAGGGACCGCTGGTAGGAACAGGCTGGTACAAGCCTCCAGAAGGGCTTGGTGGAGATTACAAGGGAGCTGCTGTGGGAACCAGCCCAGCCTACTCATACGGAAGCTCTGTCTGTGAATGTTGCGTAGATTTAGAAACAGGGAAGGTGAAGATAAAAAAATTCACCGACTTCCATGACTGCGGTACTCCTATCAATCCTCAAGCTGTACATGGGCAGGTCAAAGGAGCTATTGTCATGGGTGCAGGCGAAACAATCATGGAAGATGTTTTGTATGACGAAAAAGGGAATATCCTCAATCCTAATCTTCATGATTATCTGCTTATGACAATTAAAGACTCACCTGAGATATTTAGTGGAATTGTTGAATCCTATGAACCAGAGGGCCCTTATGGAGCAAAGGAAATTGGAGAGGGAGCGATCTTACCTGTGCTGGCTGCAGTAGCTCATGCGATAGCAAATGCGACAGGAGTCTGGATAAAGGAGCTCCCGATAACACCAGAAAAAATCTTGAAAGCCCTGAAGAAGAAATTTTAAGTTATTATAGCTCCTATCCCATTTGCGTGGATTGGAATATGAGAAAAATACACAGAAATGGCTCTGCTCCCTTCAGATTTTTAACGCCATTCCTTCACCGCTCTTTTCGGCACCTGCGTAACTCGCTGCGCTCAAACATACTCGGTGTCCGGCTTTGCCGGATTCCCTCAAATAGCGATTCAGAAAGGCTAAATCCTCAAGGTCGCTTCATCCATTTCCGTGTATTTTACCTATACAAAAGGGAGAAGAGCCGCTATTATTAGAGGAATAAAATAAAGGCAGCTTTAATGTTCAAATTAGAGAACAAAATTAAAAAAAAGAAGTATGGAATAGAGATTAGTATAATCAAGGAGGAAATAAGCCGTTCAGAAAGGTTTGATTATTTTTTTAGTGTCCTTGCAGTAGAGGTCAGCCACTCAGTTCCCCGGGGTTTAAGCAGAGTAATGCCGGGCAAGGTCATTTCGTTTCATTTAATGGAAAAATTTTTGCGCGGTTATGACAAGATGCTGGGTCCTTTTTGGAGGAGGTATTTTATTATACTTCCTCAAACAGGTAGAGAAGGGGCTGATTCTGTTAAACAGAGGATTAATAAGCTTGCCCGGAAACATAACTGGGGAGTTGTGTCCATTGGGATGGCGGTCTATCCAGAAGATTGTAAAAGCTCTATAGCATTATTAGATAAAGCCCTAAGCAATATATCTAAATCCTGAGATAAAATAGCCTGTTTCCATATTTTTCCCTCATTTTTTTTTATTTCCATTCGCCAATCCTTTCTCTATATTTCTCTTTTTTTGCTACTTTTTTTGTTACACCTGACCATTATAGAGGACAGAAAATAGAGAGAAATCTTTGTTTATGCCTGATATGAATTGGCATAAAGATTGCTCTTTTGTTTTCCCACAAAGACCGCCATGGTAAAATTTATCGTTAACAGGAACCAGATAGGGATAAATCATTTAAAAAGGAGGAAGAATAACATGGATAAGATCAAATCATTTGGAGCCATATGTTTTATAGTTTTATTTTTCACATCGTTGGTTTATGCGCGAGCACCGTTTCAAGTCAGCGCTAATTTTAGCCTTGGCTTTCCGCAAAATGAATTCAAAGATATTGTTGATAAAATTGGAATTAGTGGTACAGGGCATTTCGCATTTAATTTTCCCAGGTCTCCCTTTTTAGTGGGAGTTTCATTAGGTTATCTGGTTTATGGAAGTGAAACGCGGGAAGAGCCTTTTAGTACAACAGTCCCGGATGTTTTGGTTGATGTTACAACCATAAACAGCATCTTTATGTGTCATTTTTTATTTCGTGTCCAGCCTCCAGAAGGGAAACTTCGTCCTTATCTTGATGGATTGATAGGATTTAATTATTTAACGACCAACACAGGCGTCAGCAGCCAGAACGAAATTGGCTATGATTCTGTACTCAGCTCCAATATTTTAAATGATTTTGCCTTTAGTTATGGAGCAGGCGGCGGCTTGATGATCCAAGCGTATAGAAATAAAGGAAGTAGGAAAAAAGGTCCCCTTGCGGTTTATATTGACATAGGAATTTGCTACCTGAAGGGCGGGAGAGCTGAGTACCTGATAGAAGGTGCGATTCGTCTGGAAAATGACCGGGTCTTGTATGATTCTAACCTGTCGAGAACTGATCTTTTAACCGGACATATTGGCGTTTCTTTTGTCTTTTAATAAAGCCAAATTATTTCAGATGTAATAAGAGTTGTTAAATACAGGACTTGAATGTAGCAGCTCTCAGATCCCTCTTTCCAAATAATCAAAAGTTTTCTACGTTATTAACCTATATTAAGAGTTTGTTCCTGAAGCTGTAAGCCAGGTTCCTGAATCAGAAGGAGCCATCCAGCTTCTTGATGAGGAAAAGAATATTATTTACATTGCGGGTACTCCTAATTTACAAAAGGCCCTTCAAGAACAACTTTTTTCCAATCAGAGCGCAAAGTATTTTTTTTAGCTTCTGACACTTTTAACTACTCTTCGTGCCCAGCTTCTTAAATCATCCAGGTTATTTAAATTAGGAAGAGAGGGAAGTTCTTTTTTAGAGTTTTTTATTTTTGCGGTTCTTTTTTTGTTCAAGACCTTTTATGATTGCGGTGACTGTCCAGTTGAAGGGGACTGGAATCTTTAGCTTTTCTCCGTATTCAACAATTTTTCCATTGAGAAAGTCAATTTCTGTCTTTCCTCCTTTTTCTATGTCAACCAGCATGGAGGGTTTATGGTAACCACCTTTACTTAAATAGGATAGGCCCAGGTCATAAAAATTATCTGGAAATTTGATCCCGGTTCCTTCCGCAACTTTTATTCCTTCAAGAAGAAGTTTTTCTACAATCTTTCTTAGGGGAGTAGAATCCATAACTTCTTTCATTGTGAGTCCTGTTACTGTTGAAACTGATGCCAGACATGCGTTTAAAATGGCTTTTTCCCATTCGTATTTTTTTATCTCATCTGTATATTCTGTTTCAAGACCTGCCCCAGTGAGAATTTCTGCAATTTTTTTTGCCAGGGGAATATTTCCACTTTCCAGAACTCCGATGTAATTAGGCCGGTTAAAGAAGGCTATTTCCACTTCTGTGTCCGAAGTCATCGCTCCTGCATAATTGATTATGCACCTCAGAACGTTTTCTTTTCCGAAAACTTTTGCTGCATGCTCTTCATTATCAAGTCCATTCTGGAAAACCACAACCTTGGGAGGAGTTGAGATTGCTTGTGAAACTTCAGTGATAACATCCGTAAGATAATATGTCTTGATACAAATAAATACTACGTCGGGCTTATCTTTTATTTCTTTTGGAGAAAAGAGGAATTTTTTAGGAAATTCGATAAAATCTCCAACAATCTGGTTTCTTGGATCCTTAACCGTAAGTCCTTTCTTTTCCATGCTGCGTAGACGTTCTTTTAAGATATCTACAAGAGTGACATCTATTCCTTCTTTTAAAAGATGGGCACCAAGAATACTGCCTATAGGTCCAGCTCCAATAACCAGACAGTTTTTCATCAACAAACCTCCTCAAGTTTTTTGAAGGATATATATCTTATTGTTGTTATTTTGATATTTAATTATAAAAGACAATTTGTCAAGGACTCCAGTAATCATATAAGTTACTTTTTTACCGTGATGAAAGACGGATCAATCACATTATAAGGGTATTTGGGAATGTCTGAGCTTCCGTTCAGATTTTTAACGCCATTCCTTTATCGCTCTTTTCGGCACCTGCGTAACTCGCTGCACTCAAACATACTCGGTGTCCGGCTTTGCCGGATTCCCTCAAAAAGCGATTCAGGAAGGCTAAATCTTCAAAGTCGCTTCATCCATCCCCAAATACCCTTATTAATCCAGCACGGAAAAAAAGATGCTTCCACTAATCACTCAATTGTGTTGTCCTTTTTTATTCTTGCATTATTTAAGAAATACAGTATAATTATTTACAAAGATGAGGAGAAATAAAAGTATTTAAAGTGTCAATTAGATTTAAAGTTTAGTGAAAAGGGGAAAAATCCTAAGTAGACTTCAATAAAGATAATACTATGCAAAATAATTTTATAAGGAGAGAGAATGTAATAAAGAAAGAATGCTGCAGGATTGTTTTAAAAAGTAATTTTTTTAAGGAGTAATGATGGAAGAAGAAAAAAAGATTTATATTGGGAATTTGGAATATGGAGTGACCGAAGATGATCTTCAAAAGCTGCTGGAAGAGAAAGAGCTGGAAGTAAAAGAGATAAAGGTTATTAGAGATAAGTTTACCGGCAGGTCAAAAGGTTTTGGATTTGCAGAATTAGAGACTGATGAGCAGGTCCAAAAAGCGATAGATACATTGGATGGATATGAAATAAAAGACAGGAAGCTTAAGGTTAATAGAGCAAGAAAAATGGAATCCAGGTTTGATAAGCGAGGGGGATCCAACCAATTTAGAAGGTAATCTTTTAAGACATAAATAGTTTGCCATTCTGCCCTGATTTGTGAAAATCCTGACTTTTAATCCCTGGCTTTTGACATCAGGTTTTTCTTATGCTATAAGCTTTTTTTAGTACGAAATAACAGGTAAAAAAATAAATTCTTCAGTCGTTTTAGACATAAAAAGGTAATTTTGGGAAATATGTTTACATGAATAAAAAATCCATGTTTAAGAAGAAAAAGCGAGTTGGTAAAAAGGAAGTTTTTTTATTGAAGAAAGCTTCCCCCTTGGTATTGATAATAAATTTGATTTTTGTTCTGACTTCCCCACTGTTTCCGGAAACGATTGTGTTTGTTCACTCAAACGATACCCATGGCACTTACAAACCTCACGTTATCAAGCACAATAATACTGAAAGATTAGTGGGCGGGATGGAGGCAGCCAGCCATTACATAAACAAGATTAGAGCCAGAGAAAAAAATGTCCTATTGATTGAAGTTGGGGATGTTATGACAGGTACACTTGCTGCAGAAATAGAATATCGAGGTGTGTTTGGCGGGGCAATGATAGAATTTTTGAACAGGCTTGGCTACGATGTTTGGTGCTATGGAAACCATGATTTTGACAGAGGGCAACACAACACTTTGGAGCTGGCGAAATTAGCAAACTTTCCTACAGTTATGTCCAACATTGTCTATAAAAAAAGTAGCAAACTTTTTTCGGCTGAACCTTACCACATCTTTAATATAGGAGATTTAAAAGTTGGAGTCATAGCAGTAATGGAAGAGAATTTCCTGTCTGAGGTTAACAAAGAAAGTATTAAAGGTCTGAATGTGCTGCCAGTTGTCCATACTCTCAATTCGTATATTCCTGTATTGGATAAACAGACCGATTTAATCGTTGTATTGGCCCACGGCTGGTTTGAAGAGGCGGTAAGAATTGCTAAAAATGTCCAAGGCATTGATATAGTTTTAGCAGCTGCCGAGGATGGACGGTTTGCAGAAGTTAATGGCGTATTGGTTAAATCAACCGTCGGGCATCAAAGAACCCTGGGATATTTAAAAATAGAAGTGGAAAATGACAAAATTGTGAATTATGAGGAGGAGTTAATATGGCTGTGGGCAGACATTAAATTAAAACCGTCTGCTCAAGTTGTTGCTCTGGTTAAAGAAGTTGAAAAGTCGGTCGGCACAGAATACGCTAAAGTTATAGGAGAGGCCAAAGTAGACCAGACTATAGGTCAATATTCAAATGGAACCGGGCAAATCGAAAGTACGCTTGGAAATTGGATAACTGATGTTATGCGATGGAAAACAGGAGCTCAAATCGGCCTGCACAATACCGGGGCAATCAGGTCAGATATTAAAGCTGGCCCCATAGCTAAAACTGATGTATTTGATGTCTCCCCCTTTCATAACACTCTGGTCTTATTCAAGCTTACCGGCCATCAGCTTAAGGATGTACTTGAGTATGATGTGGAAAGGGGATGGGATAGACTTCAAATTTCGGGTCTTAAATACAGATATTATCCTAAGGGAGTCAAACGATTTGGGGAGAGAGTCAACTATATTGAAGTTAACGGAGAAGTATTAGAGAAAGAGGGGAAAATTCTCTGTCCTAAAAAAGTTTATACGATTGTCAGCAATAATTACCTGGTTGAGCATGCAGAGGATAAGTACTTTGGATTTCCTGTGGCTGACCTGAAAGACACTGGCCTGCCTCTGGAGCTTTTACTGATGGAATGGCTGGAAAAGTTCAAGGTGCTTGATTACAAAATTGAAAAAAGAATTGTAGAAATCAAATCAGTGTTTTAACTCGTGTTTACATAAATGTTTGTTGATTCTATCTGTCCTACTCCAGTTGTTTTCGTTCAGGTGTGAGCCTTCAACCTTTAAATCTTCAACTCAAACCTTTCACTCACCGTTATAATTTTTGAATAAAGTTACATAAAAAATAGTATATATAATAAAACAATCAACTATGGTTCAAACTCAGATTATAAATACTTAATGTGTATGAATAATTTTCTAGACCTTATTCCGCTTTATAAGCTTTACAACAGGTCTTACAGCCTATAAAATAAATTGAATATAGGTTAAAATAGATAAATATGGCTCATTGTCTTGAATAGGATAAATAAAGGAGAAAGCCTATGAAAAGAGTATTATATGTGACTTTAATTTTTGTTCTTATTTTCTTCATTTCTTATGCAGTAGGAGCAGATAAAATTAAAGTTAAAACTGTTAATGGAGTTCAAGTTATAGAAAACCCGAAAAATCCTGCTCCTCCAAAAGGCGCGCTGACCAAGATGATCCTCAAGGAGGAACTAACTATCGGAGAAGGAGAAGCAGATGAGGAAATGTTTTCAGCGATTTCTTCTGTTGTTGTAGATGATGATGGTAATATTTATATGCTTGACGGAGAGGAAAAAAAGGTTAAAGTTTTTGACCGTGAAGGTAAGTTTATAAGAGAATTCGGGAAACAAGGTCAAGGCCCAGGGGAATTTAGCTTGCCAATTTTAATTCAATTTTCTAACAAAGGTGAGCTAGTGGTTGAAGATCCTCTTAATGCGAGGATAGCATTTTTTACTACTGAGGGAAAGTTCTTGAAAAATTTATCCACAGCCAAGGCTCTTGGTTTAGCCCTTATCTTTTTTGATTCTCAGGGAAATATTATCGGCCAACAGGTTGTTCCTGCCGGAAACAAGCTAACGCGGGATTGTATAAAATATGATAGCGAGCTCAAGCCACTCTTTACTTTTGCTTCAATGGACAATACTAGTCTTTTGCAGGGAAAAATTAATCCATTTCGAATCGTCATTTTTTATCAATTGGGTAAAAACGATGTAATTCTTTATAGCAACCCTGAGGAGTATGAAATTACGGTTGTAAATTCAGAGGGGGAATTAATAAAAAGAATTTTAAAAAAGTATGACCCGGTTAAAGTTACTGAAGAAGATAAAAAAGAATTTTTTGATAGCCTTCCGTCTGCAGCCGCTCCAGTTAAAGACAGGATAGAATTCCCAAATTATTATCCAGCTTATCAGAATTTTCTCCTTGATGAGCAGGGAAGAATGTTTGTGAGGACATATGAGAAAGGGAAAGAGAAAGGTGAATTTTACATTGATGTTTTTGATGCTGAAGGTATGTATATAACAAAAATTCTTCTTAAGGCTGATCCTAGAGTCTGGAAAGGAGATAAACTGTACGCAATGGAGGAAAACGAGGACGGATTTCAGACTCTCAAATGTTACAGTATTCATTGGGAAAAATAGTCTAATATTTAATTCGAAGTATTAATTTATTTTTTATTCATGATTTATATCTTAACCGGTCCTGTCCATTCTGGAAAAACCACTCTCCTGAAAAAATTATCCTGTGAATTAAAAAAGCAAAAAGTCAAAATAGACGGTTTTTTAAGTGAAGTTGTCTTAAAAGATCATAAGGTTATTGGCTATGATTTATTTAATCTGATAGAAGAGAAGTCGATTCCGTTTATACGCAGAACAGGGAAGGAGCAATGGGAAAAAGTCGGCTCGTATTTTTTTATTCCTGAAAGCCAAACCGAAGCTAACAGAATAATCCTTGGCGGCAGAGATTCTGATGTTCTTTTCGTGGACGAAGTCGGCCCTCTGGAATTGGCTGGAAAAGGTTTTTGGCCAGCCCTTAAGCAGGTGATTTTTAAGCCGTTAACTAAGTATCTTCTTGTTGTAAGAATAAACATCCTCAAAGATTTTCTTGAGGTCCTTGATCAGAGCAATATTATAGTGTTTGATATAAAAAACAGTGAAATTTTTCCTCAGATGATTAAAGAGATCAAAAAAGCTGTTTAAATCAAATAAAATCCTTGATTTTAGAATCCCATATTGAAGTTTTATTTCTAATAAATGCAGGAGTGAGTATATTCTTGAAAAAAAAAGATAAAAAATCTAAGATGCAGATAAAATGAAAAACATCTATGTTCATCTTTTCGATAGATTGAAAGAGAAAAAACCCATTGTTATGGCTACAATCGTTGAAACGAAAGGCTCGACCCCGCAGGTGTGCGGAGCATCAGCCTTGTTTTCTTCAGAAGGGCTCATCGAGGGAACTCTGGGGGGAGGCTTGCTTGAAGCTAATGCACAGAATAAAGCTCTTCAGGCTCTGGAAGAAAAAACATCTCTTCTTTCTGAATTTAATCTTAAAGCTGACATATCTTTGGAGGAAGGAGCCATTTGTGGGGGAGAGGTGAAGATTCTTATCGACTCTTGTCCTGAAGAGCACAAAAAGACGTTCCACAACCTGAGCCAGTCCCTCATAAAACGACAATCAGGTGTCTTAGCTACATTTATAAACGAGCTTTCTAAAAATAGAACATCTATTGTTCGATACTGGATAAAAAAAAACAGAAAATTAGTGAGTAACCAGGAAAAACATCTCTTCCTTTTTCAGGAAGAAATTAAAACTGTGCTTTCAAAAGGTAGCGCCAGACTCTTGAAAATAAAGGAGAATATACTCCCAGAGAAGACAAAAGATAACTTTCTTTTTTTAGAGCCTATTTATCCTCTTCCTCAACTTGTGATTGCTGGAGCGGGCCACATCGGACAGGCTGTTGCCCATTTAGGAAGCCTCTTGAATTTTGAAGTTACTGTAATAGATGACAGGGATGAATTTGCGAATAAGGAAAGACTCCCCGATGCTGATTTAATAATCGTTAATAATTTTGACAAAGCCCTTAAAGATTTCCCTGTATCTCCTGATACGTATATGGTCATTGTAACCCGCGGACACCACCATGACGCCACAGTTCTCCGGCAATGTTTAACTTCTAAAGCAGCTTACATTGGAATGATAGGGAGTAGTCGTAAAATAGAGCTGATAAGAAAGAAATTCCTGGAAGAAGGGTGGGCAACGTCTCAACAATTTGGCCGAGTTTATGCTCCAATTGGTATCGATATTAATTCAAAAACCGTGCAGGAGATTGCGGTCAGCATTGCTGCTCAGCTCGTGAATGTTCGCAGCCAAATCCAGAATGATAAAAGGACATAAGATGGTCTGGGCAATGATATTAGCTGCGGGAGAATCCAAAAGGATGGGGAAATCCAAACTTCTTCTTCCTTTTGGGGGAAAAACAATAATTGAGACTGTCATTAAAAGTGTCATCCAGTCAAAAGTAGAAGGAGTGCTGGTTGTTCTTGGTTC
>JADHWO010000002.1 GCA_016783445.1 Candidatus Aminicenantota bacterium | reverse complement strand
GAGAGTAAAAAATGCCGATGATTTATATATATGAATTTAAAAACAGAGTGATGTTCTAGAACTGGTGAAAAATCATGCTAACGAATTGATATTATTGAAAATGAATGATGGCATCGGCAGTTTTTATGAATAATTCAGGTTAATAGAGGTTGGCATATTAATAAACAAATCCTTAAAGTTTTAAAGTCCTGATTTCAAAACTTTACTGTCTATTATTTGCGCCACTCTCCTTCTTTTACCCGGTTGAGAGGCCTCATAACCCGGGCAGAGCGGGTAGCCACTCGTGTCTTCAAATTATACCTGTCACCAGGTGCCAGAAAATAAAACCTGCCGTTAGGAGGTATGATCCGCTTGCTGTCGTAGATTGCTATATAACCCTGTCCGATTACCTCAAACTCGTCTCCATGAACCACAATGGCGGTGTCTTCATCAATTCCAATACCCAGTAATTCCGGATATTTCTCAATGACTTCAATCATATCAAAGTGCCGATTACGTTTCAGCAAATGCTGGTCTATAGCCACGTTACTTAAAAAGGCCAAACCTTCCAGGTGGTCACCAATCATAGCGGTGTTTCCTTTTGTGTCCCCGCGCACCAGAAACGAACCCTGTATTGTGGCTCCCGCAGAGGACCCGGCTATAACACCTCCCCGATCCAGCAGGGCCCATAGTTCCCGATGAGTTCTGGTATTAAGATAAGAATCTGCAAGGCGCCACTGCCGGCCTCCAGTAAAAAAGATGCCTCTGGCCATTTTAATCGGTCGAACAAATTCTTCAGAATCCGCTTCGGAACGGTCTCTTGTATGCAGAACAGTCAGATTTTTTGCTCCAGCTTCTCTGAAAACATTTAATCCCCGCCAGTACTGGTCATAATCCTCTCCCCTGCCAGCAGTAGGGATAACAACAATAGGAGCTTCTGGACCACCAGCAAGCTGAATGAAGCGCTTAAAAATTGTTGAGTCACGCATGGACCCTCCAACAACAATCAGGTAGCCGTTTGAAGGCCCTATATCTGCCGCCAAAATCAAAAGGACAGCACCAAGTAAAAAATATAAAAGGAAAATCCCTAATCCAAACTTTTTAAATATATTCATATTCCCTCCTGCCTTTTACCTCATTTATCCTCCGATTCAGGTTTTCCCTGGTACTTTTCAAACCATGCCATAAGATAAAGCTGCTGAAGGATTCTGTGAGAAGGACGCCTCCAGCCGTGATACTCATCAGGCATACGGACCAAGAGGGTATCCTTTTTAAGCATTTTTAAGGCCCGGTAATATTCTTCACTCTGGCCCATGGGAGTTCTCAAGTCAGCCTCTCCTGTCATGACCATTGTGGGCGTGGTCACATTTTCAACGTAATGAAGAGGCGAACGAACAGCATATTCCATCGGGTCTTGCCACGGGTACTTCTCAAATTGCCTGTACCATCCCGAACCATCGGTAGTACCAACAAATGAATGCCAGTTAATTACCGGCCTCATCGAAACTGCAGCTCTAAAACGGTTTGTATGACCCACGATCCAGGCTGTGAGTACTCCTCCGCCACTACCGCCGCAGACAAACAGATTATCCTCATCTATAAAACCTTTTGCTATGGCTGCATCCACGCCTGCCAATAAATCATCAAGATCCTTTCCAGGATAAGAAAACTGAATTCCGTTAACAAAATCCTGACCGTAACCAGTGCTTCCCCTTGGATTCATGTATAAAACTGCATACCCGTTTGCAGCGAAGTTTTGCCATGCCCAGCTGAAACGGACCGAATACATGGCCCATGGACCACCATGGATATAGAGAATCATGGGATATTTTTTACCCTGCTCAAATTCAGCAGGCTTTATTAACCATCCCTGTAAATCTAGCCCGTCAGGAGACTTGAACCACAACTCTTCAACTTCACCAAGTTTAACATTTGCAAGAATGTCTTCGTTTACATCCACAAGCTTTTTAATCCTACCAGGATTATTGAGGTTAAATGTAACCAGGTATCCAGGCTTATGGAATGTAGATAGCGTTGTCGCTACCTGGCCGTTTTCTGCAATGGACAATCCGGAAAAATAATGAATGCCGTCCGTAATTATTTGAATCTTACGTTTTGTCGAAACAAAATAAATGTTAGATACTCCCTTTTCGCGCATAAGATAATAGAGTCCAGAACCATCCTGAGCCCATGTAATATTTGAAGGTGAATTAGGGAGGTTCACAGCTAGAATACGTTTTTTTCCTCCTTCGCTGTCCATCAGATACAGGTTGGAGAGATGGCTTGTAAAATTTTTATCATTATAACCAGTGTAAACTATCCACTTCCCATCCGGTGATATCCGCGCTCCCTGGTCCGGACCTTTCCGCTCAGTTAAAGTCTGTATTTCGAGTGTATTTAAATCGACCGAATAAATCTCTGAATCACCCCTTAAATACTCAGCATCGGGTTTGCGGATAGCACTAAAATATATTTTTTTACCGTCCCTGGACCATAAAGGATCGCTGTGGGAATAATCTCCTGATGTAATCTTCCGGGGTGTCCCACCCAGCTCGGCATCAATTACAAAAATATGCGAGTAGCCTTTTGGCATATACCCCCTTCCGTCTCTACTCCAGGATAATCTATCAACAATTACAGCAGGCTTAGCCCATTTAGCTCCCTTAGGTCTCTTGGGAAGTTTTACGGGCAAACTCTGCTTTGTGTCCGGAATAAACTGAGTGAAAGCCAGTTTTTTTCCTCCGGGAGACCACCTTAAGTTTCCTGGCGAACGTTCAAGATGGGTAAGCTGGGCAACTTCTCTAGTATCAAGCCACATCACATGAATCTGTGTAGTTCCGTCTCTATCGGAAAGAAAAGCAATCTTTTTCCCGTCAGGAGACCAGACAGGAGAAAAATCTCTCCAGTTCCCATGTGTAAGCTCCCGGACACGCGTTCCTTCACTGTCGACTATCCAGAGATTACTTCTGGACCGGTCATTCATCTTATCGATCCAGCCCCGAGTAAAGAGGATATGCTTCCCATCTGGCGATATGTTTGGACTTTCTATTGATTCCATCTCCATGTAGGTCTCTACACCCAGAAGCTTGTAATTTTCCCCCCAGCTAAGTCTCGCCCCAAAACCGATACTAAACAAAAGCATACTGATTACTATTAATTTCACAGTGACTTTTCTCATAAAAAACCTCCTTATATTTTTAGTAAAATCTATAATTAAAAAATTATTTGCGAACCTATCTGTTTTAACACTAAGGCGGGTGAACCGGAATAAGCTCATATGTCAGTTAAAATAAATTATTAAATCCTGTTTTTTAGTGTGAAATTTGAACTCCCAAAAGAAAGAATTTTTAAACGTAAACATGATAACAATATGGAATATGTACAGTTTGAAAAACTAATTTATAAAGACAACAAATCGAAGTCAATATTTTTTTCTTTATTTATCTGAATAAGATTTGCTATTTTCCTTAGAAAATTGATCTTTAAACACAAAAAGGGAAAAATTATGGACAATGTTAGTTGTTTAAAAATTCTCCATGTCAAGGCCTGACGCCATAGTGGAGTTTTGTCTTCTTTTAGCGATTGTTTAAATCGTGTTTCTGCATTCTGGACAGTGAATAATCCAGGCTAATCAGTATAAAACTTTGTTTTCACCGTAATCTTTAATAAGCCTGTTTATCTCCTTAAGTATTAAGTCCCTCCTAGCAAAGACAGCATTTATCTCCTTTTCTGTCAAGTATTCTCCCATAGCATTTTTTATAAGCTCAAAATTTAAAGACTTAAGTTTTTTTACAAAAGCCCGAGGAAGCATCTTCATAAGTTTTGGGCCACTTTTGTGCTTTTTTGTGAAGATAAGATTTTTTGTGAACTTTTTGTAAGTTCGGAAAGAACGGGAATGATCTACGAGAATTAGACGCCAGTCTTCAGTTAAAAGGATGTCTCCCATATTCCGGTCTTCGTTGGCGATCAAATTGTCAAAAGCCCTCTGCATGTATGTAGCCCTGTTGTAACCTCTTACTTTTTCAGGAGGAATATCTATTTTATCTTTAACCTTCTGCCTGTACATCATTTTATACTTGACCTCTAATTGACAGGAGCCTTTGTCCCCACGGAAATTCTTTTCCACTGTTGGTGGAACCATATTTAATCCTAAAAGTTTATCCAGGCGGTAAGCAGCAATTTCGTATCTCCAGCCTTCAAGATACCCTTTTTGTAGGCCCTCTGGATTTTTCCAGACAGCTTTTCTCCTGACTCCATTTTTTTCAAGCGTGAGTTCCCAGGGTTCTGTGACTGCTTCCGATTTATTCCACGGCTGGCCAAAAGCAACAATTTTTGCTGTTTTAAGAAATTCTTCCCACTTTGCTCTTTCTGCCAGTTCCTCTTGTTTAAATTGGGCGAATGACTGAAATTGAGATACCAGGATAAAAATTAAAATAAGAAAAACAAACAGTCTTCTTTTCATTGTTTTCTCACTCTTCCCTCCAAATAAAGGCAACAGGCTATTTTTTTTCAAAAAAGTAACCTGCCCCTTGTTTTCTTTTTTTACAGACTGTTCTTTAAAAATTAGCTAATCTTTTTTTGTTCTAAGAGTGCTTTTCTGTATGCTTTTCTTTCAAAAATCAAATAGAGAGATGGCACTACTACAAGAGTCAGCATTGTTGCGAACAGAAGGCCAAATATGATCGACACGCCGAGAGGAGCCCAGAACTTCCCTCCTCCTCCAAGATTAAGAGTGATAGGCAAGAGTCCACCGATGGTTGTGACTGTAGTCAGGATAACAGGCCTGAGCCTTCGCGGCCCTGCATCAAGGATTGCTGATATGATATCAACTCCACTGCGGCACCTTTGATTGATAAAGTCGACAAGGACAATGCCATCGTTTACCACAATACCAACAAGCGCGACAACCCCAACAAAAGCCATAAAACTGAAAGTAAGCCGCGTTAAAAGCAAGCCGGTGACAACACCAATTATGGAGAGCGGCACAGTGAATAAAATAACCAGGGGCTGTTTGAAGGAGTCAAACTGAGCGGTTAAAACAAAAAAAATGAGGACCAAACCCAGAAACATTACACGCGTTATGGATTCAAAGGATCTTCTTCGCTCCTCCTCCTCCCCACCATATTCAAGAACATACCCTTGTGGAGGCGGTGTAGATTCCATACGCTCCTGAAGTGAAGCGAAAATATCCTGTGGGGTATAACCCTCTTCAACATCACAGCCCACTGTTACTGACCGCCTCAAGTTGCGGCGTTGAATCCTGTTAATTCCCTTGGTTATTTCCACACGGGCAAGCTGGCCTAATGGAACCTTCATCCCCACCATGCTGAATATGGGAGTATCAAGCACATCCTCAAAATTGCGCCTGTGGACCTCCTTGTTAATAACCCGAACATCAACAAGTTCATCCCCCAGCATGATTTCCGTCGCTTCGTACCCGAGAAACGCTGCCATGACCTGAAACGTTATTTCCTGGGCAGATATTCCATATTTGGCTGCTTTTGTTCTATCGACTTTTATAGACACCTGCGGCTTGCTCTCCTGAAAACTGTTCTGAACATTCCTCGTCCCAGGGATTGCCTCCAAATGTCCTTCAACAACCTGACTGAGCTTTTTCAGCTCTTGGATGTCCTCTCCCGATATTTGAATTGCCACCGGTCTACCTACAGGCGGTCCCATTTCTACTTCGAAGAAGCTGTATCGAATTCCCGGAATTTCGGCCAACATTAAATCCACTTCTTTAATGACTTCAGCCTGACTTCGTTTCCGCTCAGTATCATTACCTATATTGATAAGAATCTTACCAAACTCTGGCCCTGAACCACCGCTCCCTGCACTCTCTGTAAGGTCAGCCATGATCATTCCAGTATCTCCGATGGTTGAAACATATTCCTTTACTTCGGGAATTTGGGCAATCTTTTTCTCAATCTGGCGGGATATACGATTTGTCTTTTCCACTGTCGACCCAACAGGAAGCTCAATATTTATATTAAAACGCCCCATCTCCTCCTTTGGAAAAAAATCTATTTTTATTACACCAGAACCCAGAATAAACAGGGCAATGAAGAATGCCAGAATTCCAACGGATATAACAGTTTTTCTGTGAAATAAAGCCCATCGAAGCACCGGCTTATAATACCGATTCAAGAATCGAAAAAGCCTGTTTCCGATGAAAAATATCCTGGCAAACCTGTTCATCTTTTTGCCCTGATTGCTGAGACGCATATATTTTGATGCTATCATGGGGAGAGTAAGATGGTCGATAATTATAGAGCCAATAAGCGCGAATATTACCACCCATGGCATAAAAGACATGACCTGCCCCATTATACCGGCTATAAATATCATCGGGAAAAATGCGGAAATGGTCGTCATATCTGCAGAGATTACAGCAGTTCCAACTTCTGAAATTCCTTCTTTTGACGCATCAACCGGGTTAAGTCCTTGCTCAAAATAGTGATAGATGTTCTCACCAACAATCATGGCCCCATCCACGACCAGTCCAACGATGAGTATAGTGGCAAAGATAGTAATCATATTTAGTGTAAATCCGAAGATCCACATCAGCAAAAAACCGACAATAAGGGAAAAAGGTATAGCGATAGCAACAATGACTGCATTACGCAGCCCCATAAATATCATAAGAGTAAAGAGAACAAAAAGCAGACCATACAAGGCATTGGAGCTGAGCTGCCTTACCATAAGAGAGATGTCATCGCCCTTATTCATTGAGGTAGTGACCCGGACAGCCTCTGGCATACGCAAATTATGTTTTGCTGCAATTTGTTTGATAGCCCCAGTTGTTTTCAGTGTATTGATTTCCGTCTGTTTGTATACAACAAGTGAGACGCTCGGTTTGCCATTATATCTTGAATATGACTCTATCTTTTTATGGGTATCTTTTATTTCCGCAATATCTCTTAAAAAAATAGGATGGCCGGCCTTAACAGCAACAACTGCTGAGCCGACATCCTGCACATTCTTAAACTTTCCTTCTGTACGGACGAGATACTCGAAGCTGTTCAGCTTGAGATATCCTCCGGGGAGGTTAGCGTTCTGCTGCTTGAGCGCGGCAATGAGTTTAGAATAGGAAAGGCCGTACTGTTCCATTTTCCTTGGGTCGACCTGAACCTGCACTTCCTGCTCAAGTCCACCATAAAATGCTACTTCTCTCACGCCAGGAACAGCCTCAATCTCAATTTTTATATCCTTCGCGATCTCTTTCAGCGTCAGCAGGTCTATCTTTCCGGTAACATTAACCAGTATTATCGGCACATTATCAAAAGCAATATCCTCAATAACCGGCTCTTCCACATCTTCGGGGAAATCCCTTTTTATCTGGTCAATCTTATCCTTGATATCGGTCAGAGTATCCTGCTTGTCCGCTTTTTCATACAGCTCCATAACATGAACAGATACTCCCTCCCAAGCAGAGGATTCAAGCCGCTTTAAATGTTTAATACCGTTTAGTTTCTCGTCAACCTTTACTGTGACATTTTGCTCAACATCTTCAGCTGCGGCACCTGGATATGGAATGGCAACAACTATCCAGGGAACATTGATTTTTGGGTACTCCTCGAGGGGAAGAGTCCGGAGACCAATAATCCCGAGCAGCACAAGCAGGATTGTAATCAGCGTTACTAGGACAGGTTTGTCTACAGCTTTCCGGGATATCTTCATATACTATTGTTCTCTTTAATTACAGAAATCTGAATTCCGTTAAAAAGAATATCCTGTCCGCTGGTGATTATCTGTCCATTTTCCGGGAGCGGGTCACGGACGATTATTTTGTCACTAGAAATAATATAATCCTTTAAAATCACCTTCTTTGCCTGGCCATCTAAAGCAAGGAATAAGACCCTGCTGCCATTTCTCAATACTGTTATATCCAGAGAAAAAACGCAGACATCATTTAATGTGTTTGTACTTATTGTCGTAAGTGCGGTCATTCCCGGTTTAATAATCAAATCCGTGTTCTGAACCGTTACTTCCACTTTAAATAGACGGATATCCGGAAGGGAAGACACAGCAACCTGGGAGACTCTGCCTAAAAAGATTTTTCCTGGGACTGCCTCAAAGGTTACACTTGCCCTCTGCCCTTTCATTATCCGACTTATTCTTTTCTCAGGCACTCCCACCTCAATAACGATCCGAGACAAATCCATTATGGTGAAGACAGCCTGGCCTCCTGCCACCATTTCTTTTTCCTCTCCAAAACGGTAGGCCACATGACCGTTAAAAGGTGCATACAAAAGACAGTGCTCCAGACTCAGCTCTGCAGCATCTAGAGCCGCCTTTGCGGCCTTAAGTGCTGTGTGTGAATCCTGGACAATCTGTTCACGTACAGAGCCTTCTTCAAATAGTCGATTGTTACGTTCATAATCACGGTTCGCTTTTTCCCATTGAGCATAAACCTGATCTCTCAAAACACGGTAATCATCCTGTTCAAGTTTTGCCAGAAGGTCTCCTTTTTTAACGCTGTAACCCTCATCAAAGTAAAAACGGTCTATCTTACCAGGAACGTTGAAGCTCATGTTCACTATCTTCCAGGCTTTCACTTCCCCTGAAAAATCCAGTTTGAACTCATAATCAGTTTTTTCGTAACTTGCTGTGCGGACCCTGATTTTTTTGGTCTTCTCTGTTTTTTGAGTTTCAACTTTGTCACTACAGGAAATAAAAAAAGCTAAGAGTGGAATAATCATATAGAAAATAAAACACCGGAGAACAAACCTTCCACCACTTTTTCTTGAGCATGTTGTATAAGTAAAATTTTGAGTCATTAAAATTAATCTCCCCTAATATTTAATCATGGATTTTTTATCAATTCAGAAATTTTTATTACTCTCCCTACTCCCATTTGAACAAAATTATCACCATAAGCTTTCTTGAACAATTTTATGGCACGCTCACCTGTGCAGTGAGTTGCACCAACTTTCTCAACTCCTAGATCTTTGAACTGGCTTATGATATCTTTAACTTCCACTTCTGATTTTTCCATCAGGTGAAATCCTCCGAACACAAGATAAATATTTTTATCAATCACTTCTTTAGCTCTCTTTACGATGTCCACAATTCCAGGATGAGCACACCCGGTTATAACAACCAGCCCTTTACTTGTATTAAGAATCAAAGATTGTTCTTTAATTTGTGTTCCCATTTCTCCTGTGGAAAAAACATTTTTGCAGATCTCAACAGGCTTACTCACAGAAACAACCTTAGCTTCTGACTTTTTTACCCTTCCTTCAAATGCGGCAGGAAATGAAACTGGTAGATATGTAGTAACTTTATTATTTTTTTCTAAAAACGAAAAAAGTCCTCCTGTATGGTCTCTATGAAGATGAGAAATGGCTACAAGTTCGACATCTTTCGTATTAACTTTCAATTTGTCGATATTATGGAATAATGTACTACTTCTTGTGCCTGTATCGAATAAAATGGTTTTTTCTGTCCCCTTTATAATACAAGAAAAACCCCAATCCGCTTCAGTCCCTTCAACAAAAACATAATTGTCATAAAGAATAGTAATTTCTATCGAGCTGGCTTCAAGAGTGGATGAGATACAAACTCCAATAAAAATTGAAGTTAAACTAAACAGTAGAATTAAAACACTTTTCATGATCACCTCCTATTTGTGTAAAAAAAGGTTGTATTTATTTTCTCATTTAACTTTTAAAGTGGCAAATCATAAAAAATGTGAGATTGTTTAGCCTGTTGCGAGCGCAGCGTGGCAATCTTCTTCGCTCCTCGCAACGACGTCTGCGCCAATCTCATCTCGTGAATTATCTAGGTTTGCCTGAATTATTCATAAAAAATGCCGGCATTTTCCTTGAATAATACAGGATAATAAAGAATTGAAAATAAAAAAAATATTTGGATTACTTCAATCTTAAATCGATACTCCCAATTCCGGCATCAATATCAACATATATGGTAACTTCAGTTTTTCCATAGGCGTCATTTGTATAAATACTGCCTCTTTTATCAAAATCCCTCGCATCAACCGATCCAATTCCTCTGTCTATTTTTGCACGAACACCAATATGCTCAGGCAGATAAAGAGTAACACTGCCAATTCCACCGTCAATAACAACATCCAAATCCTGTTTTTGTTCTCCCGAAAGGTCGACTGTAAGTTCGCCCACTCCCATATCGATATTAAAGGATTTTATTATTAATCCTCTCAAGTCAAGCTTGCCCTGGCCTACTCCAAAGTCAATTTGGATATCCAAAGGAACATCATTATTAAGGCTAATATCCCATTTGTTACGTTTCTTGCCAACATTCATCCGGTGATACTTTCCCTGCTTGACCTTAAGTGTCCCTCGATCATTAAATTCATCGTATTCGATTTCAGGTTTCCATTTTTTAATATTATAGGCAAAATAACCTTCCATAAGGTCACTTGCTCCTCCCCGGACTCTCAATTCTCCTACTGCTATCTTAAGATTTATTTCCACAGATTCAGCACTGCCTAACTCAATGCTTCTGGTCTCCTCCTGCATATCACCGGCTACTTCACATCCCACAAATCCTCCGACAAGAAAGATTATTAGAAATATTTTTAGGCTTTTAAAAAATCTCATCTCTGTTTGCCTCCTCAATTCATACTACGGATTTAGGCATAACTTGGTTTATATTATTAGAATTTTGAAATTTTAGGATTAAATTTTCAAATCTGATCCTTTTGTCGTTATAAGGCTTCTACCAGGCGATTCCGTAGTCTTCGCCATAGTTACTGGAACCTCCCCAGAAAGTACGGTGTTTCCAGTCAAAAAAGATTGCATTTAGGGGACCTGATGTATACTTGCTATATCTTAACCTGTACCCCATATCTGTAAGGAGTTGCCTAACTTTTTTGGGAACTGCTTCATTAAGAGTAAGCCTGCCCGGAGTAGCAATGTGTTCTCCAAAAGAACTCTGCATCTGATAGCTCACAATATTGGGCGCCTCGCAGGCTTCCTGTACATTCATACCGAACTCAACAACATTCAAAAAGAACTGCAAACAGTTCTGATCTTGTGTATCTCCCCCCTGGACAGCAAAAGAGAGGAAAGGCTTGCCATCCTTTAAAGCAATACTCGGTGTTAAAGTCGCCCGGGGTCTCTTTCCAGGAGCGACAACATTGAAGGGATTCTTGCCCTCTTCAAGGACAAAGCTCTGCATGCGCTGGCTCATCCCAATGCCAGTTTTACCGGCAATACAAGCTGGAATCCAACCACCGCTGGGTGTTACAGAAACAACCCAGCCATTCTTATCTGCTGCCTGGATGGAAGTAGTTCCGGCTGTAAAGTTTTTTTCAAAAGCTACAATTTCTGCATCGCTCATCCTGCCTGGATCTTTTTTACCCACATTAGACCACTCCTTTAAAAGATGAAGGTAAGGATTTTTCTTCCCTTCAAAGGGATAAGGATCTCCAGGTTTAACATCAGGGTCATTCAGGTTCCAGTTAATCTTTTTGAACCGTTCTTTCGCGTATTCTTTGGACAGCAATCCTTTTATCGGCTCCTCAGGTGGAAAATAAGGGTCTCCATAGTAGAAATCCCTGTCAGCATAAGCAAGGTTCATCACTTGGTAGAGGGTGTGAATATAATTCACGCTATTGAAGCCCATTGATTTTAAATCGACATTTTCCAGCATATTCAGCATCTGCAAAAGAACAGGTCCTTGTACCCAGCAAGTCAGCTTGTAGACCTCGATTCCTTTGTAGGTTGTTTTGACCGGCTCTTCAATATGGAGCTCCCAGTTAGCCAGGTCTTCCATGGTCATGATCCCCCCCTGTTCCTGACAGCTGCGGGTATATTCTTCAGCAATATCCCCCTTATAGAACCGGTCATAAGCTGCATAGATAGCTTCTTTACGGCTTTTTCCTTCATCCAGCGCCTGTTGCTCAGCTTCGACCAGTTTCCTCAGAGTTTCCAGCAAGTCCGGCTGTCGAAAGACCTCCCCTGGATGAGGAGCCTCGTGCTTTTTTCCCAGATGAGGCAGCAAAATTTTCTTGGAATATGGCCACTTTTTGATCCTGTCTTTTGACCTTTCTACCCTTCTAGTAAATTCCTCCTCAGCAGGATAGCCTTCTGCCATTTGTTTAGAAGGCTCAAGCACGTCTTTAAGGCTCATAGTTCCGTACTCAGCCAGCATGGTCATCAGACCTCCTGGAGTCCCAGGAGTCACAGCAGCAAGCGGGCCGTAAGAAGGTGGATATTCCATCTCTTTTTCCTTGAAGAATTCAGGAGTGGCGCCAGTGGGAGCAGCTCCGAGCGCGTTTATACCAATAACCTTTTTTGTAAGGGGATTATAGATCAGCGCCTGGGTTTCACCACCCCAGCCCAAAACATCCCACATAGTACATGTTGCTCCAAGCATGGCACAGGCTGCATCTACGGCATTCCCGCCCCGCTGAAAAATCATGGCTCCGGCAGTGGCGGCAAGAGGTTTGCCTGTGATGGCGACCCAGTGTTTTCCGTGAAGCACTGGCTTCTCAGTCCGGCCAGTGCTGGAACTGTTTACAGCAAAGATAAAAATAAACAGTAGAAGAACGACCTTGTATTCTTTAAGTATTATTCTTTTATAAGAAAACATTTTGACCCTCCTTCTCCCCTATTTATGCTCGATGTAAAATTTCTCCATAAGCTGGCGCCATTTCTTCATCAATTCCTCGTTCAGGTCAAGGGGCGGCTCAGCATCTTCAGGTAAGAATGGTTTATAAGGAAACTTTTTGGCTTGCGCTTCAAACTCATCACGCAGCTTCTTAAGTTCTTTTGGCATGGTGAAAAGGTCAATAGCTGATGCAGCCATGGCTTTAGCTCCGGCATTGAGCCCTTTCCAGGCTGTTGAGCCGTAGTTGCTAGCAACAGAAGACCAGTGATGGCCGATAGCACCTGGAACCTGTCCCGGGAACCTGATAGTTGCTGTTGGAGCGATAAGACTGACATCTCCTACATCAGAGGATCCGCCTCCTACAAATGTCCGGGGGCGATCTCTCAGCGTGCCCACCCTTGCTGGCATCCCTCTTTCTGGACTGCCTAGTTCTTTCTGTAGTGACTTAGCAAAAGCGTGCTCTTCTTCTGTCCATTCCGGCATACCAACCAGCTCAATGTTCTTCTGAAAAAGCTCTGCAGCAGCTTTATTAGCGTAACGCTGGTGTATTGCAGAAAGACACCGGATGCTCAATTCCGTCCCTGTTGCCAGGGCTCCGGCTTTTGCACAATTAATAACCTTGCTATACATCTCCTGTAATCTTTCATCACTGTTTCTGATAAAGTACCATACGCTGGCCCTGTCAGGCACTACATTGGGAGCCTCTCCCCCTTCGGGAATTACATAATGCATACGGTAAGTAAAAAAGAGATGTTCTCGGAGAAAATTCGTAGCAACGTTCATTATCTCTACTGCATCGAGGGCACTGCGGCCTCCCCAGGGTGATGCACCATGAGAGGTTTTACCTTTAAAAGAGAAAACAGTGGAGAACATTGCGTTCCCTCCCCTGCCGTAACTGGTCCCGAATCCACTGCTGCTGTGATTGTCGATTACAGCATCCACATCATCAAAAAGCCCGGCTCTTATCATGTAAGGCCTGCTTATAAGTGTTTCTTCAGCCGGCGAGCCAAAGACTTTTATGGTCCCTTCAAATCCATACTTATCCATAGCCTGTTTTACGGCAATAGCCGCAGCCGCAGCTGCAGTACACATAGTGTTGTGGCCGCAACCGTGTCCGGGAGCACCTTTGAGAACAGGGTCCTGTTTGGGAACTCGTCCTTTCTGTGAAAGCATGGGAAGAGCATCGTACTCGCCCAGAATCCCTATCAACGGCTTCCCTGAACCATAGGTAGCCACAAAACAGGTAGGCATTCCGGCCAGACCACGTTCAACTTTAAATCCGGCTTCTTCCAATGTGTCTGCCAGGAGTTTAGACGATCTAAATTCCTGCAGCCCGAGCTCAGCGTATGACCATATTGCATCCGAGATCTTACCAAACTTTTCAACCACCTGTGACTGACTCAGCCACTCAAGAACAAGCTTTTTTTCTTTTGGTATTTTCTTGGCGGCAAACGACTGTATGCCCAGGTTCAAAACCAGGATGGCAATAACCAAACCATAGAGAATACTCTTTTTAAATACTTTTCCTGTCATCTTTACCTCCTTAAAAATTTAATGTCATAACGAAGAGCGAAGAAGATTGCCACGCTTCGCTCGCAATGAGATTACATAGCCTGTTGCGAGCGAAGCGTGGCAATCTCACAATTTGTTTTGTTTTTACAAGCGAAACACAGCAATCTCATATTATTCTTTCATGTAGAGGCTTGATTTATCAAGCCCTCAGTATCTTTATTTTATATTGCAGGATAATATTTAAGTCAAAAGGAAAAAAGAAGTTTTAGATGTCAATTTTTTTTATATATCGGATAGATATCTTTGGGGATATTTTTATAAGGAAGTAGAGTCAGGTCAGCAGGACCCCAGCCAGGTGCATCAACTTCGAATATTGCTCCTGCCAGTCCGGTCTCATGGAATCCTCTCCTGAAATGGACACGGGACTTGAGTACGATTATATCCAGGCTCTCAAGTTTAATACCAAGAGGCCTAAAAATACGAGGAGTTGTAACCTGCATGAGCTGTGGAGTAAGGATGACCCTGTTGTTTTTCCCGAATACAAGCACAGCCACTGTCCCTCTGCCATAATTACCAAGAAACTCAACTTTACCATTTATCCTGACGGGATTTCCCGCAAATTTGTCTGAATATCCACCTAAATCGATGCTGATTGTGTCCCCTACTTTTACCTTAGCCTTAATCTCTTCAAGAGCTTTCTCATCGCGCAGAGTGGCTATACAGAAATTCTCAGCTCCCTGTCTTATAAGTTCCTCAAGGATATACGTGGAACCGCCTGTCCTGTCGCTGTGGTCAGCAATGACAACAGGCGTCTTTCCAGCTCTGGCAGCTCCGATGGCCAAGGCCACTCCTTTTTTTGTTTTGGGCAGCTTTTTTCCTGCAAATTCTTTTCTTACTCTCCAGATATAACCGGACATATCATCAGCAATCATGTCTGCAAGCCCCTGATTATTATTGGTAACCACCATTACAGTTGCTCCAACATCCGGTACATCCGCATAAGCAAAACCAAACGCTACCGAGACATAGACATCACTATACTGACACTCCCATCTCCGGGCTCTCTCCATGATGTCCATAGCCGGGGAAACTCCTGTTCCCTGAAAAACACTAGGGGTAATGACACCGGGTTTTCGAGTTGCCATGGTTGGTTTATACTTACCACGGATAGTCTTGATCATGACTCTCCCTGCATATTCCCCTATTAGATTTGTATCATAGTGAGGATATCTCTTGATGATGAAGACCGCATCCGCAGCATCAGAGAGTTCATGGTCTTCGTTGGCATGGAGGTCAAGCGAAACCATAATCGGGATATCCCCAACTACCTTGCGTACCCGTCGGACTATCTCAGCCTCAGGTTTAGGCACTCCTGTCACAGCCATGGCACCATGAAGAGAAAGAAAAACGCCATCAAAAGGGCCAGCCTGTTTGAGGTCTCCGGCAATAAGGGTTGTGTACTTATCAAAGGCTTCCTTTGTAATCCAGCTTCCTGAAGAACCACCCCGGGCTCCGCGGGGAGAAAGGATACCAACAAGCTTTATACCTCCATACTCCTCACACATGTTTTTAAAGCCACCGATGTATCCTCTGTCTAAACCGAGAATATCACGGGTGGGTGGACCGTAGTATTCCCAGTCTTTTATAGTAGTTGGCCTGGGACAGAAAGTGCATGTCTCGTGGGAAAACATAGCTACAGCAATTTTTAAGTCTTTTCCTTCTTCCGGAACTCCCATGCTTCCAAATACAAAACCAACTAGGAGTAAAATCACAATAATCCAAACAGCCTTTATCTTAAATATATCTCTCTCCCTGAAAAACGAGCTTTTTCCAGAAGATCTTTTTGTCTTATTACTCATTTAAATATCCTCCTTCCCTTTTGAGTCTATTACCCATCCAACAAAACGATTTCTATCTTCTAAGATAATAAAGATCAATAATAATGTTTAGGAATAAAAAGAAAACATACCCCATACTAACGGATGTTTAAAATCGAATTCTTCTCGGCAAAAAAGGAAAATACGTGCTATTTTATAAAGTAATAACTCTCTGGTTTCACGAATATCTCTTCTATACTTTTTACTCTTTTTTTATCAATTTTTGTTTCAATATAACTAACCTGGACTTCAGCGCTATCGATTAATTTTAGAAACTCGCTGCCTTCCAATGCTTCTTTCATTTTGTCCAGTAATTCCTTGCTGGGAATCTCTTTCACGATTATAACTACGTTGCTGTAAGCCTTTTCTATTCCTCGTTTATATTCTGAAGGTAATTTTTCAACTGGTTCTAACTTTGAGGCAAATCTAACTTTAATCCTTATTTCAGCTCCGATAAATTCATTTTTTGAATTATAGAACTCTTTTTCTTCAAATCCCGTGATCTCAATTACTTCCCCAAAAGGAATCTGCTCTACCAACTTTGTGCGCTTTAAAAAATCCAAGCCATATTTGTTAAAATAGAATCCCAAAACAGCAAAAGCCACAGCTATAAAGACTATAAGTAAAATGCTGAGGAGTTTTTTTAAGAATGGTTTCATCTTTTTTCTCCCAAAATAACGAGTTTCTTAAAAATAAGAGAATTTTCTCCACTCTAACAAAAATCCAATTCTTTTTCAATCATCAAAGTGGACGCTCTCCTTAAAAGGCCAAACATCCAGTCTATATCCATTCTATTCATATCTTATCAAAGGTGAGATTGCCGCGTCGTTATGCTCCTGGCAAAAACATTTTATTCTATCCTTTTCCTATTGTGGGTTTGATGAATCAAATCCCAGTGGAGGTGCATCACATCATCATGTTACCTACATTTAAACCAAATCCCCAATACAAAGATGGGTTTGATGAATCAAGCTCCTACAGAAAACTATAAGATTGCCGCACCGCTTTACTCTCCACAAGGATAGTACAAAAATATAAAAATAACCTGAGGTTATAAGTTAATCTGAAAATGGCGATTTTTATTACTTAAAGTTATTTTTTTCATTTTGACAACAATTCATTCCTCTGTTATAAGTTTTGCTCTACAGGAAAATGATAAAATTTTTAACATATTCAGGAAAAAAGAGGTGAAAATGATAAAATTAAAAAAAACACCATGTTTACTCATGTTGGCTGTTTTGTTGCTATTTGTATCCTGGAAGAAAGAGCCAGGCCAGGTTAAAGAGCCAGACCAGGTTACTGTACAACATATCCTGATTGCTTTTAAAGGTTCAATCCCAAAAGCCCAGGTTACCCGTACAAAAGCTGAAGCAAAAGCCCTTGCTTTTGAAATCTTCAACAGAGCTAAAAAAGGGGAAGATTTTGACGCTCTTGTCAGGGAATACACAGACGACTCATATCCAGGGATTTATAAGATGTCTAATTTTAATATTGAGCCGGATTCAAGCAAAAGAGTATTTTCACGCTCTAAAATGGTTAAAGCCTTTGGCGATGTAAGCTTCTCACTTTCAGTCAACAGCATTGGTCTAGCAAAGTATGACCCAAAGAACAGCAAATACGGCTGGCATATCATCAAAAGACTCGAGTAGAAGGCAAACCTATAAAAATGAAAGGGTGAGAAAAAATCACCCCTAAATTCATCTAAAGAGGTGATTGATTTCCTTGGTCTGTTATGCCAAACTGGAATAAACTTGTTGTGCTGGCTGGGCAAGTTCCTTCCTATCCGATACCCCCTTTTGCTTATTTACCCTAAACAGCCAGCTTTCTTTTTTGTTTTTTGGGATCAGACTTTAAAACTTCAATATTTTTGAAAAAACGAAAAAAGACGGTTCTTTAGATTTTCTACTGAATAATCCCTCTTTACCTTATGATTCCTGCTTTTTCATCCCAAAACGTATCATAGTTTTCATTTGTTCTTCTGGCATAGCCGGTATATTAGGATGATGTTTTTTTGTATGTACCTTGCCTTCTGACAAAAATTTTTCTACTGCATCATTTTCGGTTTCCGCATCTATAGTTAAAGACTGGTTGCACAAAGGGCATTTTAATGAATACTTCATCTCAATTCACTCCCTCACACAAAGATTTAAACTGCTTTCATGCTAAAACTTTTAATGCATCGCGTCAAGAATATAGAAAAGTAGCAACCTTTTTACCTTCTTTTACGTATTAATGTATAGAATGAATAATTATAAGGAGAACAAAATGAAACTAAGAGCAAAAATAGCCATTTTAATAATAGCTGTAATTATTAGCTTTGTGGGGTTCAACCTTCTTGTCCCCTCCTCTGTTTTAGAGCTGATGGATGCCGGCCAGAACACGGGCTATGAAGTCACCTGTAAGGCAGTAGCTACGTATGTGCTTTAGCTGAGCCGAAAAGGTTTAAATCCTAAAAATCATCTGCGGTCCTGGACACCAACAAGAGTTCCTTCCATTCCTGTTGTGATATTAGCTGCATTGGCCTCATCTGTATCGATATGCATACTAAGCCGAAAATCAGGATGAACACGTACAAGGACATCTCCAAAAATCAATGTCCTTTCCCCTTCAACCCTTACCTGGACAATATCGCGGTCCTTCAGGCCAAAAGAAAGGGCATCTTCCGGAGCCATGTGAATATGACGAAATGAGCAGATAACTCCCTTGGGTACGTCGCACGTACCCTTTGAGCCTTCAAGTGTGATTCCAGGACTGCCCTCCAGATCACCGGAGGCACGGATCGGAGCTTTTATACCCAGTTTAAATTCTTCTGTCATGGATATCTCAACCTGGCTCTCTTTCCGTTCAGGACCCAGAACCCTTACCCGCTCTACCCGGCCCTTGGGCCCTGCAAGATTAACTGTTTCTTCGCAGGCAAACTGGCCCGGCTGGGATAGGTCTGACCGAAGAGTCAGTTTACTTCCTGCCCCGAAAAGCGATTCAATTTCACTTGTTGCTAAATGGATATGGTGGGCCGATACTTCAATCGGAAACCTCTTCTCTTTTTGACTTTTAATCACGTGAGTCACATCCTGGTATCGAAGGGTGTGGATCGTCTCCCGGGCAATCATTCTTCCTTCATTAGTAGGAATAACCAGGATTTTCACCTCAGAAAGTTCATCCGAGATATCCCCTACTTCTCCAGGTCCTGGTGATACCGTTTTATTCAGTATGTTATCCATCCGTATTCCCATATGAGACAGCCCCTGGCATGCCAGGCTTCTGACCCAGGCGCTCCCCTCGCCAATTCCTCCAGTAAAGACAAGTACATCCAACTCACCTATGGCAGCTATGTATGAGCCTATATACTTCCGGATCCTGTAACCAAAAACGTCAAGAGCAAGTAAAGCCCTTTGGTTTCCTTTACTGGCTTCTTCTTCAATCTTCCGTAAATCACTGGATATCCCGGAAAGCCCTTTAAGGCCACTCTGGCGGTTCAAAATGCCATCAACTTCCTCAACAGATAATCCTTTTTCCCTGCAAATGTGTAAAATTGTTGAAGGGTCGATATCCCCGCACCTGGTGCCCATGATTAGTCCCTCCAGGGGTGTCAGCCCCATACTAGTGTCCACTGACCTTCCGTGATCAATAGCACAGATAGAAGCACCATTCCCCAGGTGACAGGTAATAATCTTCAATTCCCGGAAATTGAGCTTTAAATAAGCAGCAGCCTGAAGAGCAACATAATTATGAGAAATACCATGGAAACCGTACCTGCGGATGTGGTCTTTCTCATAATACTCATACGGAAGCCCGTAGAGATAAGCATGTCTGGGCATCTTCTGATGGAAACCCGTATCAAAAACAGCCACCTGCGGCACCTCTGGCATAAGATTAATACTCTCCTGGATAGCCATCAGGTTTGGAGGATTATGGAGCGGTGCCAGACTCGAATATTTATTTATGTCTTTAATCACTTCTTTATCGATAATCACTGCACTTCCGTACTTATCACCACCATGAACAACACGGTGGCCCACTGCGCTAAGCTCGTTAAGATCGGAAATCACGCCATCTTTGGAATCAGTTAGCAGCTCAACAACAGTCTGAAATGCCTCTTTATAGCCAATGCTGCCCAGTTCTTTGTTAACTTCACCTTTTTCCGACGAAGAGTGAATAGCAGAATTCTCCAGGCCAATGTTCTCAACTATCCCTTCAAGATTATTTGTCTCATGAGCCGTATCAAAATAACTAAATTTTAATGAGGAACTGCCGCAGTTTATGACCAGCATTTTCTTGGGAGTATCAGGAGACAAACTGAGTCCATAAGGATCCGGCACGCTCCGCCAGGCATTTTTTACACGCGTCTGTTCTTCCTCATTCTGCTGGCGGCTTTTTAGCCTGTCAGTTATGGTCTTTGCAAGTATCCTTACAGCCTCGGGATTAACAGCAACAATAGTTGAAAAAATCTTCTGGGGGATAAGAAAGATCTCACATTTTTTTAAGGCGATAACATCTGCGCTGGTGGGTTCGCCGGTTAGCAGTGACATCTCACCAAGGAAATTACCTTGTTCAATAAGTCCAAGCCGTATCCGGTTACCCGTTTTACTGGTAATCACAGCCTCGGCTTCACCTTCAAGGACAATTCCAAGGAATCTTCCCGGTTGTCCGAATTGGATAATCACTTCCTTTGGGGCAAAAGTTTTTACATGGCTTTTTCCGACAAGCCTTTTCAGCTCTGACTGGGAAAATTTTTTAAATAACGGCAATTCTCCTAAAAACTTCTCAATATGTTCCATCACCTCTTACCTCCTCGTGAAATAAAGCTTGTTTGTTCAGGCAAATTTTGACTACAGGCTGTGCCATGCAGTAACCCTATTCTATTTTTCTCTAATCCTTTCAATTTCAAATACAACAGGATTATATGCATCCGGACAGGCATGCGTTTTTTTATCCGGATCTTTGAGCCACGGAAACCGAGATTCATACATCATTGCAAAAACTCCTGGAAGCATGCTGTATAGTGCGTGAATACAGATTTTTCCTTCAATTCCAGATTCAGTAAACTTAACCTTATGACCAATCTTATGCCCCATGGCACAGGTTCCTTTCTGGCTAATAACTTTTGCTGTGACTGCTGTTATTTTTTTGGCCATAATCTCCTCCTTTTTATAGTTTGATTCCTTTGAAGATGGGGTTGTTTTATCTCCCTTAAAAGCCATCCCCATCAAGCTGGTTGAAAATATTGCGCTAACTGCAACACAGGGAACCCTTTTACAAAACTCCCTGCGCTTAATTTGACAGGATTGTTTTGTTGCTTTTTTAGAATGACTCATGAAATCCTTCCTCTTTTTTCCTTTTGGCTAATAAGATATTCATTAAAAAGAAAATAGTCAAATTGAAATTCTCTAGAATTATAGGGGAAAGACCTTTAAAATTTTTAGAATTTTAATATTCATGGGGAAAAATATTATGTCAAAAAAAACAAGTAACAAAAATCCAAGTTATTAGAGTTTTTAAGGCCTGACCCACTTATCACATTTTATATAATTTTGAACCATCCGAAGACCTGTCCCCTCTGGATTTTATCCACAGCGGACAGTTCCCTTTGTACAGACACCAGATACAGAGTTTTGAAGCATTTCCGGGAAATTCCTCAGCTGCCTCAATAGCCTTGACCTTCGCCAGGACTTCCCGCCTCAAATCTTCAAGTTGTTCTATTGTCCTGTAGGACTCCATTTCTTTATCAAACGCCAAAAAATGCCAGACTAACCGGACATCCCGACAATCCTCAAACTCCCGTCTGACCCACAAGGAATACATGGCAAGTTGGCGGTCTTTTTCCAGAAATTTCTGATCCGGCAATTTTAGATTAGTCTTGTAATCATGCACCTCATAGAGGCCATTCCCCATCTCCATAAGCCTATCAATCCTGATATAGTATCTGTACCGATTTTTTTCATCAATGGACAAAAAATCTGTTGTTTCCAGATCAAGAATCTTACCCTCTTTAAAAGGTTTATATCTCCTGTAATAATCCGCGATATACTTCTCCCCCATCCTGCAGTAATCTTCCTTAGTTGAGTCTTCTTTTACAATCAGTATGGAGTCTGGCCAATTTTTCTCCCACTCTCTCTTGTAAAAAGCCAAGAGCTCTTTTTGTGACATCAACTTCCCATAATCCAGATTTCTGTACAGCCTCTCCAGTGCTTCGTGCACCCGGGTGCCGAGATAAGTGTCTGCTGTCTCTTCTACATCAGGCCTTACTTTATCGATATAGGCATATTTATACCTCAACGGACATGTTTCATAGGAAAGTATTCTGGAATGGCTAAAGACTGGCATTATAAATTTATGGGAATAAAATATTTTATTCGGATGTCACAGCGAAACGTAGTGAGAGAGCTTTCTTCATTAGAATTACCTCTTTTTTAATTAAATATATCATTTTTTTGTGTTTTTGCCGTAAAAAGTTTATAAAAACGGGGACAGGACCCTTTTTAATAATATTTACTATTAAAATCTTAACTTTGTATGAATAAACCTTATTTATCAAATACTTCTGGGTTATTTTTAGTCAATCTTAAAAATTTTATTAAAAATGGACAGCGATTCAGGATAGAGTTCCTCAAGGCTGACATATTTCCATTCTGCATACTTAATCTTCCACTTTTTGTTTCTTTTTATCAATTTGATTTTCAGGCGATAATTATCAGTTGAAAATTTAACCAATTTACGAAAAACTTTAGCGATCCCGGAAGACAGTGCAACTTCTGTTTGAATGGATGCCTCTAGAGGCTTTATCTCTTCAATCCGGGAACTCAGGACATGAATGACGATTCCTCTGTATTGTTTGAAATATTGATCAATCATAGCCTTGGATCTCCATTTATCGCGGCCTTTAAAATCAGTATAATCCGCTGCTAGATTTAGCATGATGCTATCGAGGTCTTTTTTTTCAGCAAACCTCCCGATATCTTCCATGAATTCCAGGATCAAATCTTCTTCTGATTTTTTCCCGCAAGAGGTTAAAAAGAGAAGCACAACAAAAACAAAAAGGATAATACGACTCTTCTGCAAATAATCAGACAGAACTAAAGAGTAATTTATCTTTTTATTTGTGTTCATTTTTTTCCTATTTTTTGATGTTTAATAAGAATAAGAAAGGTTTAGCACTCCGAAAATATGTTCCTTTGGCTCGGTCTTGAACCTCTTTGTCCACAAGACATATGCATAGCTGATATTAACGCGGCCGAATCTCATGCTTACTCCAAGTAAAATGTCAGTTGTGAAATATTTTTTATCTACCCTGTGGCTGTCCCGGAATGTATTGCCATCAAGGAAAATATTTCTCAAGACAGCTTTGCCGTCCACTGCAAAAAAAGCATAAACTCCAGATCCTCCACTACGCCGAAAGGTCATATTACAGTCACCCCCCGGGCGAATGAGAGGAGCGCCAAAATCCTTTGGCAGGTTCCGCCCGAATCTTATCTGCATCCCAGTACTGGCATAAGTTTGGACATTTCCCAAGCCTACGCCCATATGAGGGATAAATTCAAGCCTGGAACCATCGTTGAACTGCAGCTGAGGCAGCTTCCACCGGCGTTCATAAATCACTCCCAGGGCAAGCTCATCCTTGAGCTGGTGATCCCATCCGTTCGGGCGTATCCCATTATAAAGGCTATGAATAAATTTTTGAATTTGCTCGGCATAAGAATGAGGGCCTAGAATCCCTATACTGACTTCCAGAGTATCCATACGGAGATCGCCAATGCTGTGAATCCCAAATGAGAAGTAGAAAATTCCAGCATAAGGGCAGTCCTCCTCAATGAGTTCACTACGCCAGATTTGATCCGGAGTATAGATGCTGTGTCCGAGAGAAATTGAAATTGAATGTTGAAATTCAGATTTATTCACAAAAGGCATCCACTTCAACCATGGATTCTCTCTGTAATTCTTTAAGTCTTTGGACATCCACCCTATTTGGAATCCGTCAGTAAACCTGCGGTCTGTAATTGCGAAGATATCATTTGCTAAGCACCAGCTGAATGTACCGAAATTTTTCCCTTTTTCCGACTTCGCCAAAGATAGAACCGGCAGGAATCCCATAAGAACAAAAAGGAAGATAACTTTTAATCTCATTTTATTAAACTTAAGTTAACTTAAAATAAAAAAATGGGTCAAGCAAAAAAAATGTGATAAAAAGGAAGTAGACCATTATCCGTATCCAAATAGCCTGGGGAGAAACATGGTGATTTCCGGGATAAAGGTAACTAAAAGAAGCGCAACGAGCATAGCGAAAAAAAAGGGCAGAAGCGGCTTAATAACCTTGGTTATGCTTATTCCGGCAACCCCACATCCTACAAAAAGAACAGTCCCCACCGGTGGTGTACATAAGCCTATACATAGATTCAAGACAATAATGATGCCAAAATGAATCGGATTTATGCCCATTTGTATCATCACAGGCAGAAATATAGGTGTAAAAATTAAAACAGCAGGTGTTATATCCATAAAGGTTCCTAACATCAAGAGGAACACATTGATGATCAATAAGACAACTATCCGGCTATTTGAAATCGCGATGAGAGTTTCACTGACATTTTGGGGAATATTCTCGTAGGATATTACCCAGGACATGCCCATGGAAACCCCAATAAGCAGCAAAACAATAGCTGTTGTGGAAGCTGAATCCAGAAGGACTTTTGGGAGTTCTTTCCATTTGACCTCCCTGTAAATCAGGAATGACAGAATAAATGTGTAGAGAACAGCTATAGCCGACGCCTCAGTGGCTGTAAAAAAACCTGCCACAATCCCGCCAACAACCAATATGATTAAGAAAAGGCTGGGCAGAGCGTCAAGAAACCGCAGAATGCCGTCCGTGAGTTTAACCTTCATGGCAACCGGGTACTTCTTCCTATAAGCAATTATCCCTGCTACAACCATCAAAAACAGCCCAATGCATATCCCGGGAAGATATCCAGCAAGAAAGAGCGCCCCTATAGAAACACCCCCACTGGCCAGAGAATAGACGATTAGAATATTACTTGGGGGGATAATTAGCCCTGTTGTAGCCGCAGTAATATTTACAGCCGCGCTGTAATTCAGATCATATCCCTCTTTTTTCATCATAGGGACCATAAATCCACCTATAGCTGCCGAAGATGCAACTGCTGATCCTGAGATCGAACCAAAAAGCATGGCAGCCATAATATTGACAAAGGCCAAGCCGCCCGGGAACATCCCCACTAAAACCTTAGCAAAATCAATAAGCCGCCTTGCAATCCCTCCCCTGTTCATAAGTTGACCAGCAAGGATAAAAAAAGGTATAGCCAACAGTGCAAAACTATCCAGACCAGTGGCCATACGCTGTGCAACGGTTGTTAAGGAAGGCCCAGCATCTATACTGAGCAGCATTGTTGAAATCGTGGCGATACCTATGCTGAAAGAAATGGGGACCCCGATAAATAACAGCAAAATAAAACTGCCAACAAGTACACATATGTGCAGAATTTCCATGCCTATTCCCGCTTTTTCAGACTCCTTTTATTATCCCGGTCTGATGCTCAACTGACCTCTCAGTTATCCCCCGGACCTTTTCTATAAAAAAGATTCCCGCATAAAACATCATCAGGAGTCCGCTTATGGGAAGCACTAAATAGACATATCCTAGTTTTATCTGCAGAGCCGCAGATATTTGATTCAAGTGTAATGTAATCACAACCAGACGAAAGCCTCCGAAAACCATTACGAACAGTGCAAAAAGAAATATAATAATCTGGATACACAGCTCAACATTTTTTTTTGTTTTGCTCTTCAGTTTCTCCAAAATAATATCAATCGCAAGGTGCATTTTCTGACCGGCAGCATAGCTTGCACCAAGCAAGCCAACCCAGATCAAGAGATATCGGGCTAATTCCTCTGTATATGAGCTTGGACTCTTAAGTATAAAGCGTGTAAATACCTGCCACAGCACGTTGAGCACGCTTGCAGCCATAAGGACTATAAGAAGCCATGCTAATATCTTATCGACTCTATACTTAGCTTTTGCCAACATCACTGAACCGCCTTAATTTGCTTAATAAGCTGATATATTTCCGGTTTTGCTTTGTACGCTTCATATATGGATTTTACTTTTTCAGCAAAAAGGTCTTTATCCGGATAATATATTTTTACCCCGGCCTTTTGAACCTGCTCTAATGCGTCTTGAGTGGCTTTTTTCCATAATATCTTCTGGTGCTGTTCTGATTCATAGGCTGCTTCCTGAAGTATCTCTTGTAACTCGGGCGTAAGCTCGTGCCAGATTTTTGTGCTGATTAAAAGGACATCCGGTACACCCGTGTGCTCATCAAGAGAGTAAAATTTGCAGACTTCAAAATGTCTTGAAAGAAAAAAACTCGGTGGATTATTTTCCGCTCCATCCACAACTCCCTGCTGAAGGGCTGAATAAAGCTCTCCCCATGCAATCGGTGTGGGTGAACCCCCCAGGACCTGGACCATTCTCATTGAGGTGGAACTCTCCTGGGTCCGGACTTTCATTCCGTCCAGATCTGAAGGGGATAATATGGGCTTATTTTTTGTGTAGAAGCTCCTGCTTCCCGCATCATAATAACAAAGTCCTCTCAACCAGTATTTCTCGCCTTCCAAAAGCAGTTTCCGTCCGATCTCTCCTTCCAATACTTTAAAACGGTGTTCTTCATTCAAAAAAATATATGGTAGGCTCAGAATACTCATAGCAGGCACAAAGCCTTCCAGCACACTGCAAGAGACTTTTGTCATGCCCAGACTACCTATTTGTAGAAGTTCCAGGCATTCTCGCTCAGAACCCAGTTGTTCGCTTGGATAAATATCAATTCTCAGTCTTCCGCCGGATTTCTCCAATACACGCTCTGCCATAAATTTCATGGCCATGTGAACCGGATGTTTAGGATTCAGGCCGTGTGCCAGCTTAATGATTTTAATCTTTTTATCGGCTCCACAGCCTGTACTGAGAAAGAAGTAGGAAGCAAGCACAAAAAGTGTGAATAGCTTTACCCTTCTTTTAAAATTCCTCATCTCGTGAACAATTCATAAAAACTGCCGAAACTATTTTTTATTTTTAAAAATATTAACCTGTTACATTGATTATCTCTCAAAATTAACATTCAAATATTCTCCCAAGGGCTTATTATTAATTTTATTTTCGGCATTTTTTACCCTCCTGGCGAGCCGGTATTACCGCATCTGTTTCGTTGCAGCGCATTCGCAGTGGAGAACCACAGCTTCATACCCTGCGCCTCGCATCTGCGGCAATCTCGACTCGTGAATAATTCACGTCTACTCGTGAATAATCCAGCCTAATCGATGACGGGTTTAAAAACTTTGGCCTGGATCTTCTCCAGTTCACTTGCTAAGCGGGAAAACATATCATCATCTTTATACATACCGATGATAGAACCGCCAGAGCCTGCAAATTTGGCCGAAGCCCCGCACCGGCGTGCTGTCTGTATCATCTCTAAATTGCTGTCGTTGATTTTCATGATCTTGCTTCGCAGGTCAAAATTTTCGTTCATCAAATCATGCAGCTCGTCAATATTCCCATGAAGCAGGGCTTTTTTCCCGATCTCTGCGATCTCTGCAATCCGTTTTAACGTGTTGATGACCAACCTATCCCCTTTTTCATATCCCGCTCGAATATCGTCTAAAACATGCCCTGATACTTTTCCCAGTTCTGGTTTGTAGGCAAGATAGAGCTCAGGGATGAGTTTTGTATCCAGGCGTTCATAAATTCCGTGTCCTTTCTCCCTTATTATCTCAGAATCTAAATCCATATAGATACAACCCTCATAAACCTGGATAACTCTGTCCATAAAACCTGCATTGATTCCCAGCTCCTTAAGCTCAACATCCAGCACTATTGAGGGAAGCATCTTTATGGGAATTTTTACCTCATAATATTCCATCAAGGAGCGAATTGCTGCAGTAATGATCGCACTGGAGCCTCCTAAGCCAAGCTGGCGGGGTATATTGGAATCATACTGGATTGTGAAGTTTTTATCTTCCAGCCTGATATCCTGGCTCATGCAGTAGTCATGGAACTTCTTAATCGTTGCCCTGATCAGGCGAACTCCACCATAGTATCCATAGAGGTTGATCTTATTAACAAGGTCATGAATATTCCTGTAAACGTTCAGGTCCTGCTTTTTCTCCTCAATCCGGAGATCCCGGGATTCCCGGAGTGTGACCTCTGCATAAAAATTTTTAACCGATATCGCTATAACCTTGCCGAAATATCCATCGGAAGGATTACCAAACACGCCAGCCCTGGCATAGGCACGATTATTTATAATCATTTTCCTGTTCTATAGGGACATTCCTCAAGGTCCCTTATTTTACATATTCAACAACAGTATGCCAATCAATTATGTCTTCAGGATTATTAAAATCGAAAAAATAAAGCTGCAAAAGTTAAAAAGGGGTCGCGTCTCAACATTTGACATTACAGCAAAAAGGAGGAAAGCTCTTGCATGCAAAAAAAGAAATTCTTATAGTAATGCTGTATAATATGCTGGCTTAAAATAGCCTGGATTATTAACGAGCCGCGTTTGCCGTAAATACCCGGTCATAACATTCCAAAAAACAGGAGATGGATATGACAAGAAAAAAACAAATAACCCGAAGGGATTTTATTAAGCATACAATATCTGCCACTGCTGCCCTCACAATAGTGCCACGTTACGTTCTGGGAGGCGCAGGCTACACAGCACCCAGCGACCAGCTTACAAAAGCTGTAATTGGCGTAGGCGGTATGGGACGGGTGCACCTTCATTATCCGGGGGCTAAACTTCTGGCAGTATGTGATGTTGATGAAAAACATTTAAACATGGCACAAAAAATTGCCGGGCCCGGAGTTGCAGGCTATAAGGATTTTCGTGAAGTCCTTGAGCGGTCTGATATTGACATTGTCCATATCCCAACCCCCCCACACTGGCACGCACTCATCGCCGTTGCTGCAGCAGAAGCAGGCAAGGACATCTGGTGTGAAAAACCTATGACAAGAACAATCGGCGAAGGACAAAAAATTGTGGAAGCTGTGCAGAAGAATGGAAGAATTTTCAGGCTGAATACCTGGTTCAGATTTAGAGATCAGTTCTACGGTTTTGACACTACTGTCAAGCCAATAAAAAAACTGGTCCAGAGCGGCATATTGGGCTGGCCTTTAAAAGTTACGGTCAGCGGCATAACCGGTTTTGACTGGAAATTTTACTGGAGCGGAGAAACAAATTTAAAACCCGAACCTGTTCCTAAAGAACTGGATTATGATTTCTGGCTCGGTCCTGCTCCCTATAAACCTTATAACAAGCATCGAGTTCACGGCACATTCCGTGGATACTGGGATTATGATGGCGGCGGACTTGGAGACATGGGTATGCATTACCTTGACCCGGTTCAATATATTCTTGACAAAGATGACACCAGTCCGGTCGAAATTGAAGCTGACTGTCCCCAGCAGCATCCTGACGCTTGTGGAAGCTGGCGCCGGATTCAATTAAAATATGCTGATGGCTGTGAAATAATCCTTGACGGCGAAAACAAGGATAAAGATGCAGCGTTCATCGAAGGGCCCGATGGAAAGTTATTCAAAGGCCTTGAATCCGATATTCCCAATTTAAAAGAAAAACTGGCTACTCTTCCTGACCCAGAACCTCAGGTGACCGACTTTATCAAGGCTGTTAGAACCCGAAAAAAGTTTGCCTTAAATGAAGAAAATGGACATCGTTCCTGTACAATCGTCAATCTGAGCAAAATTGCTGTGCGATTGGGAAGACCTCTTCATTTTGACCCGGACAAACAGCGGTTCATTAATGATGTGGAGGCAAACCGTTTAATCGCTCAACCCATGCGTGCACCATGGCATCTATAAGGCAGCTTTTTTACATGGAGATATTCAAATGAAAAACAAGAAAAAAACAATACTTATTTTGATAACAGCATTGCTGTTAGCCTCATCTTTGGTGATCGGACAGGAAGATGTAAGAACTTCAAAGACAAAAGTTGTTGATACACTTGCCAAATTTCCCGCTCAAAACACTGCTGAAAGAGATAAGTTAGCCTCTGAACTCATTCAACTTGGTCAGGAAGGAATTCAGGAGGTTTGCCGCATGCTGGTTCCGCCGGGAACAGGTGATGACACCAGGGTCCGATTCGCACTGAATGCACTATCTGTATATGCCCACCGAGCTGGGGCTGAACAGGAACGAGGAATCTATGCCAGAACTCTTTTGAAAGCTCTGGAGTCACAAAAAGATAGTGAGGTAAAAGCATTTTTAATCCGTCAGCTTCAACTTGTCGGTAAAAACGAATCCGTTAAACCCCTAAGAATATTTCTCAAGGACAAAAGGTTATGCGAACCGGCAACTCAGGCACTGCTTGCCATCCGAACACCTGAGGCTGAGAAGGCTTTGTTAAAATCCCTTCGCTCTGTATCAGAAACAAACAGGATCACGATCATAAAAGCCCTTGGTGAGTTTCGCAGTAAGGCAGCTGTGAAAAAAATCACCAGATATGTTTCCAGTAGAAACGAAAAACTGCGCCACGTAACTTTATACGCTCTGGCAAATATCGGCGATCCGAAGTCTGAAAAGGTATTAGACAGTATTTCAGTAGCTTCCTCATCTTACGAAAGATCAAAAGCTCCTTCACTTTATTTATTATACGCCCAGCGTCTCGCTGAATCTGGGAAAAAGCAGCAGTGTGCAAGGATCTGCCGCAATCTGATAAAAAACTACACATCCCCTCATGAAAGCAATGTCCCGTGTTTGGCTTTAAGTATACTGGTAAACGCTATAGGCGAGAGGGCTTTTGGAGACCTCCTGTCTTCCATGGAAAATCCAAACAAAGAACTTCGATCAAGAGCAATTGAACTTGCCGGCACTTTCCAAGGAGAATACGCTACCGCACAATGGATAAAAAAAATGACCGAGGTTCCAACAGAAACTCAGGCAGAAATAATCACAATGCTCGGGTACCGCAAAAACATATCAGCACTTCCTACACTTTTACAGGCATTAAAGAGTGAGGAAAAAATTATCCGGCTGGCAGCAATTCCAGCTTTGGCCCATCTTGGAGGAAGTGATGTTCTTCCTGAATTATTCACCTCTTTGCACACAGATCAGGCGGACGAAATTAATACTACAAAACAAGTTCTTAAAAGATTTCCAAGCAGCGAGGTTGTTCCTGGTGTGGTCGAAATCTTGGAAGAAATGCCGCCACTAGCTCAGGTAGCTCTTATAGAAATCCTATCTGAGCGGCTGGCAAAGGAACATGTAGATACAGTTTTTACTCAAATAAATAGTGATCACGAATCAGTCCGGCTTGCCGCTCTTGCCGGGCTTGAAAATCTGGCAAGTGAAACAGACCTGCCACATTTAATAAAAATTCTTCTTGAAGCTCAAAACAGCACCGAAATATCGCTTGCTCAAAATGCTGTGGTGGCCAGTGCAAATTTAATTATTGATCCGGAAAAGCGCGCTGACCTGATACTGGAAACGCTGGAGGAAACCACTGACACAAAACGGATTGATCTGCTGAGGCCTCTTGCAAAAATTGGTGGAAAGAACGCACTTCAAACCGTAATAGAAGAGACAAAAACCGAAGACCCAATTATTCAAGATGCGGCGGTCTCCACTCTGGCTGAGTGGCCTGACATTAGCGCTGTAGAGGAATTGTTTAATATTTACAGCACTACAAAAAAACAGGAACACCGTCTTTTTGCTATTCAGGGTTATGTCAGGCTCGTAATAGAATCAGAACTTACTCCAGAAAGGAGGCTCAGCATACTCAAAGAAGCCCTGGATATTGCAGCAGAAACAGAAGAAAAAAATCATATTCTAAAGGGATTGGGCAGTGTAAAAATCCTAAACTCACTGAGGCTTGTTGCAGCCTATCTTGGTGACCAGGATTTACAGGCTCAAGCAGCCATAACCGTGGCAGAAATTGCATTGCCCCAACCCGGGACAGCAAGAGGACTCTTTGGAGCTGAAGTGATATCTGTGCTGAAAAAATCGGTCGGGCTCATTGAAGACAGTTATGAACAGGAAAGGATTGAGAAATATATCAGCGCCATTCTGGAGCAAGGAGGATTTGTATCCCTTTTTAACGGGAAAGATCTTTCCGGATGGAAAGGCCTTGTCGGTGATCCCATCAGTCGAACAAAAATGACTCCGGAAGAATTGACTAAAGCGCAGGAAGAGGCAGATCTATCGATGCGTGAACACTGGAAGGTTGTAGACGGGATACTTGTTTTTGACGGCAAAGGAGAGAGCCTCTGTACTTTAAAAGATTACACTGATTTCGAAATGCTTGTTGATTGGAAAATTGAGAAGGGTGGAGACAGCGGCATTTATCTCCGCGGGTCGCCTCAAGTGCAGATCTGGGATCCAGAACAATGGCCTGAGGGTTCCGGCGGTCTGTACAATAACAAAGAAGGTCCGAGTAAGCCGCTAAAATGTGTGGATAATCCTATTGGCGAATGGAACACTTTCCGAATCAAGATGACAGGTGAAAAGGTTACGGTTTACTTAAATGATGTACTGATGGTAGATAATGTAGTAATGGAAAATTATTGGGAGCAGGATAAACCGATCTACCCGACAGGCCAGATCGAACTTCAATCACATAACAGTCCGCTCTATTTCCGTAACATATTCATCCGTGAGATTATCCCTGAGAAGGGAGCCCAGGGCCTGACTGAGCAGGAAACTGCCGAGGGTTTTGAGCTGTTATTTAATGGGAAGGATCTTACAGGTTGGACCGGTGAGACAACCGGCTATGTTGCCGAAGATGGAAAAATCGTTATTTATCCGAAACGCGGAAGCGGGAATTTGTACACAGAAAAGGAATACAGTGACTATATCCTGCGGTTTGAGTTTAAACTTACTTCCGGTGCAAACAACGGGCTGGGGATTCGCGCTCCTCTGACAGGAGATGCGGCCTATGTAGGCATGGAACTTCAAATCCTGGACAATACAGCTCACATCTATAAAGACCTAGAGCCATACCAGTATCACGGTTCCATATACGGTATTGTTCCAGCCAAACGCGGTTATCTCAGACCTGTCGGCGAGTGGAATTATGAGGAAGTTATTGCCAGGGGCAGAAAAATCATCGTCAATCTCAACGGTGTAACTATCGTTGATGCAAATATCGATAAAGCCAGCACACCCACTACACTAGATGGAAAAGACCATCCAGGACTCAAACGGGAGAAGGGACACATTGGTTTCCTCGGCCATGGCTCGCATGTGGAGTTCCGCAACATCAGAATCAAAGAAATAAAATAATAAAAAGGGGGTCTTCAGCATCGTTCTCAATCAATTACACATGTACATAATCATGGACAATTATAAGCTTGAAAAAAAATATTTTAGCCTGTTATCATCTGGCATAAAGATTGCACAATAATTATTTTAGAGATAATATAGTATATAGGAGTACTAAAATAAGCAGAATAAACCCCTTTCTAATTTTATTAGTAGTATGTCTTTTAACGCTCAATATTTATGCATTAAATTCGAGCTCTTCTGAATGGGAGCTAAAAATCAAGGTTGAGAAGGCAGATATTCGACTGGAGCCCGATATAAAAAGTCCGGTCGTAACCAGCGCCTTGAAAGGAACGATTCTAAAATCATATGAAAAGGCAGGAGAGTGGTTCCGGGTGATCATAGGACCTGACAAGGAAGGGTTTGTGCTTATAGGCTACATTCACTCAAACGCTGTGGACATAATAAAGGAAAAGACTACTAAAGAACCGGATTTTTGGGAAGAAGAACCTGAATTTTTCCAGGGTATAGGATTGAGCGTTAAGCTCAGTGGAGGCCTGAATTATTTTTTTGGTGGGGACATAACTAAAGGGACCGAAGGTTTGTATGATTCAAATGCTGATTTTCTCTCTTCCGCAGGCTACTCCCTGGAAAGCAAGACAGAATCCTTCCACAATGCAGTTGATATCTCAGGAGATATCATTTTTAACTTCACCCCTCAAATTGGAATTGGACTAGGAGCAGGTTACATTAGCGCGTCTGAAACAAATACTCTAACTGTGTCAGGAGCGGGCTTATTAGGGCTAGAACAATTGCGTAGTACGCCCAAAATAACTGCTGTTCCTATCAGACTTGGATTGTATTTTTCCCTTCCCATTCATCGCTTATTTGCTGTCTCCTTTAATTGTGGAGCAGCACTCTATCTGACTAAGTATTCCCTTACCCTTGATAAGGACTGGACGAATCTGAATAGCATTTATCACAAAACAAGTGCCAAAGGTCTCGGATTTCACGGGGGGATCAGCTTTGAAATCAAATTAACCCATAGAGCTATCTTTTTTATCGAAGGCCGGGGGAGATATGCCAAGGTTTCCAACTTCAAAGGGAAGGAAACAGATAGAGTGTGGGATGTATGGAGATATGTTGATTCAGTAGAAGAAGGAGTGCTTTATTATCTGGAAGATGATAACTATCCTTATTTGACCATACTTGAAGAAGAACCATCCGGTTATAAAATTATAAGAAAAGGCGTTTTTGATTTCAGTGGCTTCAGCTTTCGCTCAGGAATAAGATTTAAATTTTAAAAATGACTTCTCATTCTATTTTTCTGTTAATGATTAATGTAAGAGACAAAAAAAGAAAAATGAAATTAAAAATTACCAGCGCGATATTATTATTTGTATTTATCTTTCCCTTTATACTCTATTCAAAGAAAAATCCCGATTTACCTAAAAAATTCCAGAAATGGATAAAAGAAGAAGTCGTCTACATCATTACCCCTAAGGAAAAGGAGGTTTTTTACAAGCTGGAAACGGATAGAGAAAGGAATCTTTTTATTGAAGAATTCTGGCGGCAAAGAGATCCCACTCCAACCACATCCCGGAATGAATTCAAAGAAGAACACTACAGAAGGATTGAATATACGGATAAAAAATTCGGAAGAAGTACACCCTTAAAGGGCTGGAGAACGGATAGAGGAAGATTTTACATAATGCTGGGCAGGCCTTCCAATGTGGATAGATACATATCAGCAGACATTTACCCTATAGAAATCTGGTATTACCAGGGCAATCCGGGACTGGGGCAGGCACCAAACTTTCGACTCCTGTTCTTTCAGAAATTTGGAGCGGGAGAGTTTGAACTTTATAATCCGCTTGCAGATGGGCCAAAAAGTTTAGTCCCTTTCACTCAGAGATTGGACGTGCTTTCTAAAGCAAAATCGATATCGCCTCTGGCGGAAAGATCCCCACAGGACGCAGAAGAATTACAAAGATTAAAGGCTTATAATTTAGACAAAAGAGATATAGATGCTTACATGATAATAAAATCCAGTATTGGGTTCATGTTGGCTGAGGCTGTATTTTCAAACTTCCCAGGAAGAAGCGGCCCGGAACAAATACTCCAGTCTTCGATGTTAGTGGGTGAAGTTGAAACCTATCCTCATAAGAAAGTCAATGATGACTACGCTTATGAGTTTTTAGAGCATAAAGCGGTAGTTGAAGTCAGTTATTCCGTTTATTACATGGGGAACCAGTCGAAGGTTAGCATTATCCAGGATCCCTCCGGCATTTTCTTTGTGAATTACATCATTGTGCCGGAAACTTTATCTGTCGATTTCTACCAGGATAAATATTTTTCTGATTTAAAAACTTCCATCCGTTTGACAGATGCAGAGGGGAAGACCATATTTCAACGGGGAAGGAATGTTCCGCTTGAATTAAGAAAGGATGAGTTGAAAATATTGGAGACTAGTTCTTTTTTTCTCTATGATTCTTTCCCTATGATCCCGGGCAATTACACCTTCAACCTCTTATTTGAAAACATGGTCACCAAAGAATTTACCTCTTTCGAAAAAAAGATCTCTGTGCCCAGGGGTGAAAATCTAAAGATGAGCCCTGTCATCTTATCCAGGAAAGTCAACAGAGATTCACCATACAGTCAGTCAAACAGAGCCTTTCAGGTGGGGAATCTTCAGCTCTATCCATCCATCAATAACAAATTCCTTGAAAAAGACAATTTGTTCCTTTTCTTTCAGATCTATGGTTTAAAGCAGAGATTGAAAGAAGAGGGAATACTGGAATTTACGTTTTATTCGGGTGAGCAGATATTTCAGACGAAACACAGGAACATCAATGAATACAAAAACAGCCGCGATTTTCTCGAAGAAATCCTCCTGGATAAATTTTCACCTGGAATATACACAGTGGAGGTTTCCCTCCTCGACAGAGAGGGGCGAAAATATCTTTCTGAAAGAAAAGCACTCTCTGTCACAACAAAACCTTTTCCCGGATCATGGGTTGTCGCTCAGACCAATCCACCTGCTGATGATCCGTACTATTCTTATATCCTGGGGAATCAATTTCTGAACAAGGGAGACATACAAAAAGCCCAAGAAGAATTATCGAAAGCCTATAAAGGAAAGCCGGATTCATTGGATTACGCTTTAAGCTACGCGAGAGCTCTCTTGATCTTGAAAGAATTCCAGAGAGTAAGAGAAATCCTAATCCCTTTTGATAAAGCAGGAAAAGAGAATTTTGAGCTCTATTACAATCTCGGAAAAACATCTCATGAATTGGGCAAGCTTGAAGAGGCAGTCTCTTATTATCAGAAAGCTCTTTCACATAAGGGCAATGTTGTAGAGATCCTGAATTCAATTGGAGAATGCTATTTTGCGCTTGGAGATAATAAGCAGGCTTTACAAGCCTGGAAGAAATCGTTAGAGATTAATCCAAAACAAGAAAAAATTAAGAAAATTATTGAAAGCCTAAAAGAAAAGTAATAAAAAAAGCCAAAAAGACATAAAGAAGCATTAATACAAAACCTTTTTTTCTCCATATTCTTTTATCATTTCTTCGATCTCTTTAAGGAGAAGCTCTTTACGCTTGAGAACAGCTTCAATCTCTTTGTCCTTCAAATAAGGACCTACAGCATTCCTTATGGTATCAAAGTTCAAGGCTTTAACCTTTTCTATAAAAGCCCTGGGCACGTACCTGATAAGCGTGACACCCTTTATACCTTTTTTTCCAAAAACAAGTCTCTTCATGAACTTCCCGGAGGAGCGGAAAGAACGGGAATGGTCGATGAGAATCGTCCGCCAATCCTTAGTATAGCGTACATTCTGCTGGGTCCGGTCGTCGTTGGCAATTAAACTGTCAAATGCTCTTGCTAAATACTTCATTTTTGACCACTGTAAAAGCTCAGAATCAGGAATACTCATTCCTTTTTCTCTTAGTTCCAGATCGCTTAATTGAGACTCGACCCAGAGCTGAAGGGACCCTCTCAATCCGTGGAGCTCTCTCTCGACTGTGGGTGGGACCATGTTTAATCCTAAAAGCTTATCCATCTCATAAGCAGCTATTTCATACTGCCAGCCCTCAAGCTGGCCCGATTTAATGCCTTTGGGATTTTTCCATGCTCCATATCTTTCCACATCTCCCTTCTTTAGTGTAAGCTTTATTGGTTTTGTAACTCCCTCTCCTATATCTTCTGATTTTATGATTTCTGCGGTTTTGAGGAATTCCTCCAGCTTTTCCCTTTGAGCAATTTCAGCAGGAGTGAATTGGCCAACAGCCACATAGCATTGGGCTATTAAAAGAAATAAAAGTATACTAAGAAGATTTTTTTGTTTCATTTTCCTTTCTCCTAATTCAGATATTACTCCTTAGATTTTGCTAACAATATAAATCAATTTTTTTCAAAAATCAATTCACGCGTACGTGCATTATTCACGAGTCGAGGTTGCCGTAGATGCGAGGCGTGAAGGATGAAGCTGTGGTTCTCCACCGCAAATCCTTTGCAACGAAGCAGACGTCGTTGCGAGGAGCGAAGCGACGCGGCAATCTCACAATATCGGCTCGCTCGAAGAGTAAAAAATGCCGATGATTGATATAGATATTATAAAGAATGAATGATGGCATCGGCAGTTTTTATGAATAATGCACGCTAGTTTAAAGTGTATATTTAGATAACAGACAGGACACCTTTGACATAGCCGAGGGATTCCGCAGCTCCTGGAAGAGGGTCATCGGCATCTTTTTCATATTCAAGCGACACAATTCCTTTGTAATCCAACTTGAGCAAAGTGCGGAGAAACTTGGGAATATCGATTACACCCCTGCCAACCTCCACAGGTCTCCCCTCTTTAGATGCAGCGGTGACATCCTTGATATGCACATCGAGCAGCCTATCAGCGAACTTCTCTGCGGAGTCTGACGGATCGATGCCAGAGCGCTGTGTATGCCCGATATCAAGACACAATCCTATACGGGGATCAAGATTTTTAATCTTCTGGTAAGCGCTCTCAGGTGTTGGATAGAGCTTATCACCAGGGCCATGATTATGAATCGCTAATTGAATATCAAACTCCTGAACCTTCTTGTTGACTAAATCCAGAAGCTCGTGGTTAGGAACTCCAATTATGACCTTCATCCCTGCTGCTTTTGCGTAATTAAACGTACGATAAACTTCCTCCTCATTCTGCATGTAAACCACACTGCAGCCGTAGAGCTCAAGTCCGGCTGCTTTGACCTTCTCTGCTACAGCCTTTATCTTTTCCCCAGTGCTTTCCAGAGCAAGATGGAAGCTCTTAAAAGCAATTGTCTCTAATCCCAGCCTTTTTGTCATGGCTAACGTATCTTCAAGATTGAACTTCCGGAAAGTGTAAGAAGCCATTCCAAGTTTTAACCGCTTATGCTCTTTTTCATTTTTTTCATGGCGGCTTTTTGTGGAGCCCTCCAGGACAGGCGACAATGATACAGCTGCCACTCCCACTCCAGCTAATCTGATAAAATCCCTTCTTGTTGTTTTTCCCATGCCCTTCTCCTTTTTAAGGCTTTACACCCTGGGGAGAACCCAAGGTTTGCGGTAGAGCCTGCCCACAAGTTTCTGTCCCTTAGGCTCACCGATTACGAGTCAAAAACCCGAACGCTCATACTATACAAAGTTGGAGGCATCTTTGCAAAAAAGATAAAAGAAGAATGGGGTCGCATCTCAACATTTGACATTTCCTCTTTTTCTTTTTAAATTGATATTAATAAATTGATGCTTCTTAAAAATATTTTAAATATTGAGATTCAATCCCAAAAAATTGAGCCGCAACTTTAAAAACCCAGAAAGGATAATTCAAGCCATGTCAGATTGCCTTAAAAAAAACATGTTTTTGTTAAGACTTAACTTAATGTGTATTGCAGCTGTTTCTCTCATTTTAATCTTTTTCTCTCTATCCTGTGTATCAAATCAGGAGACCGAACCTTTATCCACAACCACGCTAGAGCTTAACGTACTCACCTCATCAGAAAAAGCAGAGGGCTGGATACTTCTTTTTGACGGTGAAACCTTCACCGGATGGCAAGGCCTTGGAAGGGACGGAATCCCTGATGGCCCCTGGGTCATAGAAGATGGCGCAATCAAAAAGGTGCCCAGCGGGGAAGTGCCGTTGCAAAAAGACGGGCAACCTCTTCAGGGAGGAGACATCATGACTGCCAGGTCATTTGAGAACTTCGAACTCTATCTGGAATGGAAAATTTGCCCTGCCGGAAACAGTGGCATCAAGTATAATGTTTCAGAGGAGATGTCTACATCCTATCCACCCAAGTATGCAGCGCTTGGATTTGAATACCAGATACTTGATGATGACAGGCATCCCGATGCACAGAAAGGCGGCAACAGAACGGCTGCCGCACTCTATGACCTAATTGCGCCTGAGGGAAAAACACTTAAACCTGTAGGCAAATTTAACACAGCACGAATCATTTTCCGTGGAAACCATGGAGAACACTGGCTCAACGGAGTAAAAGTACTGGAATACGACCTGGAAACGCCTCAAATGGACGTTTTACTCGCCGCAAGTAAATACCGCAATATTCAGGGCTTTGCAGATAAACGAAAAGGCCACATAATTCTACAGGACCATACTGATGCGGCCTGGTTTCGCAACATCAAGATTCGTGAAATAAAGCTTTTTTAAAGCTTATTCTCACTGTACACAGGGCATGCTAAAATAAAGGTCCTATGGCCATTAAAAAAGGAAGGCAAAAATGACGAAAAAAAAGATAACCCGCCGTAATTTCATCAAGACTGTTTCTACAGGGGCAGCCGGGCTCGCGTTTGGTTTGCCTGCCGCAAGTTACAGTCGAATCCTCGGGTCCAATGACCGCGTACGGGTCGGAATCGTCGGCTTTTCAGACCGGGCACGGCATGCACTTATTCCGGCTATGCTGAATTATACTCAGGAGCTCAATTTTGAGATTATGGCTGTTTCAGATATCTGGAACCGCCGACGTAGGGAGGGAGTGGAATTTATTCAGGAAAAAACAGGAAGGAAAATTGTTGCTAAACGTAACAATGAGGAACTTTATGGCTCTGGAAAAGTAGATGCTGTGATCATAAGCACAGCGGATTTCCAGCATGCCCTGCACTGCATCCAGGCTGTCGAGGCAGGCTGTGATGCTTATGTAGAAAAGCCGTTTGCAAACACAGGGGAAGATGCGCGCGCTTCGCTCAAAGCTGTTCAGAAGTCTAACAGGATTGTTCAGATAGGCACTCAACGCAGGAGCGCAACCAATTACATTCAGGCTGATAAATTTATCCGCTCAGGACGATTTGGAGATATTGTAGCAGTGGATATGACATGGAACGTAAACCAGCCTGGCCGGTGGCGACGCCCTCACCTGGTAGCTGCTCTTCAAGAGAAAGATGTTGACTGGAAAAGGTACCTCATGAACCGCCCTTTTGAACCCTGGGATCCACGCAAATATATCGAATACCGCCTGTTCTGGCCGTATTCGTCCGGAATTCCTGGTCAATGGATGGTACATCAGATTGACACGGTCCACTGGTTTACAGATTTACCGCACCCGAGAAGTGTAGTAGTTAATGGTGGGGTCTACCTATGGAAGGATGGACGGAAAAATTTTGACACACTTACAGCTGTTTTTGACTACGGTCCACTCAATGATATGTCCAAAGGCTTCCAGGTTGTGTACTCTTCCAGGCAGACAAACTCGGCAGGAGGGACCAAAGAACTGTATTTCTCTAATGGCGGCACACTTAATCTGGACACAAATATGATTACCCCTAAAGGTGGGCTATCTCAGAGAATGGCAAAAGTTATGGGGATGGAGGAAAACAGACTGCCGGAAATAGCTATTGCAGAGGCAGGGGGAGTGGAAACAGCCGCAATCACTGGAACCGATAATGCAACCTCTGCCCACATGCGCAACTGGATGGAGTGTGTGCGCAAACGCAAGAAGCCAAACGCGGATATCCGTGCAGGGTACAACCACTCTGTAGCTCTCTGCATGACAATCGCTGCGATGTTTACCGGGAAACGTGTAACCTTTGATGAAAATAAACAAGAAGTGAAAATAAAGTAAATAGCAAGATCCCCCTGGGTGCTGATATTTATTTATAACCTTTAAAAGTCGGAGCTTACTAAAAAAGCAGTGTACTCTTGGAAAAGTTCTTTATTGACCCGGCTTCCAATCAGCCATACTATCAAAAACTTCTGCGAGTATTCTAATACATTTATCTATCTGTTCTTTAGTATGCATCGAAGAAACTGATAGCCTCAGCCTGGTTTTATTCTTTGATACAGCTGGATAAGTTACTACGCCCGTGTACAACCCTTTCTCTTGAATCCTCTTACTTATTTCACGCAGCCTTAAATCATTTCCAGCCATGACAGGAACCACCTGAGATTTTGTACTTCCAATATCAAGCCCTGCTTCTTTTAACTTGGCATGCATATAATGAGTATTTTCCCAAAGTTTTTCCTTTCTGGATTTATCTTTATTGAAAATTTCAAGGACTTTGAGGATCCCAACAGCGGTGTGAGGCGCCATAGCACATGAAAAAATATAAGACCTTGTAAAAAACCTGAAAAAAGCGATAAGCTTTTCACTGGCTGCAGCATACCCTCCAATAGCACCGAAGGATTTACTGAACGTACCGATAGAAATATCAACTTCATCTTCAAGGCCAAAATGTTCTGCCACTCCTCCCCCTTTTTTCCCAAAGACCAATGAGGCATGAGCCTCATCAACTAATATCTTCGCTTTATGTTTTTTACAAACGGGGATTATTTCAGGAAGATTTGACAGGTCTCCATCCATACTATAAACACCTTCCACGCAAACAATATTCCTTTTTGTTTTTAAACCATTAAGAACTTTATCCAGGTGCTGAGGATTATTGTGCGCAAAAACTTTTATATCTGCCCCGGATAACCTTACCCCGTCATATATAGAAGCATGAGACAGAATATCCAAGACTGCAGTATCACCGGGTTTTAAAAGCGCTGATAGTATTCCCAAATTTGTCACATATCCTGTTGAAAATACTATTGCTGATTCTTTTCCTTTTAATTTAGCTAATTCTTCCTCTAACTTCTTGACCGGATTAGAATATCCGCTGAGCAGTGGTGCTGACACAGCCCCGGTGCCAAATTCGTTGATAGTTGCCTGAACAGCTTTAACGACTTCAGGATGAAAAGAATATCCGAGGTAGTTATAAGAACAAAAATTTAAAAATTTTCTTACTGAATTGGTGTTTCGGTCATAAACTTTAAATTCAGCTTTTGGGCCAGACATCATGGGTTGACCGTAGACTAAATATTTTCTTCTTGCTGCATCTAACATGTATTCCCAGAAATAATCAGCCACTTCAAAAAGGTCGTTACTTTCAAATTCAAGGAAGTCTACTAAAGTGTAGTCATCACAACTTATTCTTTTTCCTTCAAGGCCTTTTTTCTTCAACACCATCTTGCTCTCCTATTAATATTAAAAGACCTCTTATTATATTATTTTTAACGAAAATTTTCATATTTTATTATAAACTCCTTAAAAGCCTGATTATGAGCAGTCAGGTATCTTCAACAATTTCGAAGCCAAGCAGGCCAGCAATCCGGCATACAGGCCTCTTGAACTCTCTAAAAAAAGGCGGCTCAATCTTTAAAAAGAGTCATTTATTGTGGCCCGGTTCAACTAAATCTTGACCAGCTCTTCTATTTTAAACGGGCGCTCCTGTTCGATACTGCGGCGTCCAGCAATTCCAATCAAATTGGAAAGCGCCCCTTGCCTGCTTCCAGCCCTCTGTCCCAGAGGATCTGGCCCTGGCTTACGGAAGATTTGATCCTGCATAACCTGATCAGCACCCCAGTGTTCACTTCCGCCTGACCGGATACCAAAGGTCCGGCTCTTTTTAAAACTATGCGTAATCCTGAAATCAGCCATATTCTGAATCTTCCAGGGCTGGTTGTGATAGACACGGGCATCCAGTCTCCCCTTTGTTCCATTAAAGCCAACAAAATACCCTTCATAAGGCATAAAGGCATTCAAGGAATAACTCATTGTCACACGATTGTGATACTGAACCTGGACGTTCATGGTATCCCAGATATTGATCTTTTTCCGGAAAACACAGGAATCCCGGATATATCCATCCTCGGATTCTGCTTTTACATACAGATTCATATAGTGTTCGTTTTTGGTAATATCCCAGAAGAATTCGCACGTTTCTTTATGGGGGCATGTCATGCACCGGACACTCCGTATTGAACCGTTGTATCCATATTTACGCAGCTCCCCGTATGCATTTACTTCCACGGGTTCGGCCGCAAGCCACCAGTTCATAAGATCAAAATGATGTGTTGCTTTATGGACAAGGAGGGAACCTGAAAACTGCTTAAATCCATGCCAGCGGCGGAAATAGGATGCACCATGGTAGACATCCAGATAATAATTAAAATCCACAGATGTGATTTCCCCGATTTCCCGCGACATCAAGATCTCTTTTATTTTTATAGCCTCCGGGCTATATCTGTAATTAAAGGTCACAATTAACTTTTTTCCTGTCTTTTTTTCAATATCAATAATGTCCTGAGTCATTTTTTCATCTGTTGCCATAGGTTTCTCGGTAATTACGTTGCATCCTAACTTCATGGCCAGGCAGATGTATTTAGCATGAAAACAGTCTGTAGTTGTTACAACTACTGTATCCGGCTTTGTTTCCTTAATCATCCGGACAAAATCAATATAAACGGGACAGGTTGCGCCCATATATTGTTTGGCATAATCCAAACGCTTTGGATTTATATCACAAAGTCCGACCATCTCCAGTACATCACTGTATTTTTTTATCAAAGTTCTTCCCCAGGTAGAGCATCCCCGGACACCGGTTCCGACAAGAGCAACTTTTAATTTTCTTCCAGCAGGTTTTCCAAACAAAAAGCCTCTCTTCAGCAGTGGAAGGCTGGCTGCACCCAGAACAACTCCCATAGAAGAAGACAAAAATTTGCGCCGGCTAAGTTCACTTTTTCTCTTTGACATATGTATCCCTCCAAAGATAAATTCAAGACCCAATTTCCTTTTGCTTCTATCATAGAAAAATATGGATGTCAAAGTGTACTAAGTAATTTGTCAAGGCAAAGTAAAAACTTCCGGTTCTTAGCAACGTGAAAATTTCCGGTTTTGTGCCACGCAAAAATTTCCGGTTCTTGGCAAAGTAATAAAGGATAGTACTACCTTTTTATCTGACAGGAGAAATTATGGCTAGAAAAGTCGGCTGGAGGGGGAAAAAATTGGAAATGGAGGGAATATTCCAGCCGACCAGAGAGAATATCTCTAATAATAATAAATCAAGAAACATATCATTTGAATAGGAAAATCTCTGTATTTTTTGTAGGACTACAACTCGCAAATCTGTCAGTATTTGTCCTACACGAGATAAATAAACCGGCATATTCCGGACTCGATGAAGGTTATTTATTACTTGCTCTTAAGTCTTGGCTTATTCTTTGATTTACGGATAATTATTTTTGGGTACGACCCAAGGCCCTGTTATTAGTATTACAATGTAAAGCCGTAGGAGAATTTGATGAGAAAGACGTACAAAGATATAAATGGTTGGCTGGCTTTATTAATAATATTTAAAGATTGGGGCTGGCTCGTATTACGTCAGGAAAAAATTGTTTGTCACGTTTTTCCTACATTAAGGCTTTTTTAGTGCTGCATTATGTTGTCCAACAACTCTTAGAATGATTTCGTTTTTTTCTCCATACTCAAAAGTAAATCTGTACGAATCATTCACTCTAGCTTCAAAAATGAACCTTGTTCCTCTAATTTTTTTTATTTTTAATGACGGACTCCGAGGATTGGATACTAAGATCTTTAGCTGTTTCTTTAGCTTTTCCTGTGTTTTTTGATCTAAATCAAGAACGCTTTTTCTGAACCTTTCTGTTCTTGTCAATCTTAGAACTTTCTTCAATTTCATCAAATAGTTCCTCAACAGAATCAAAAGTCTTCACTCTCCCCTCCTTGATATCTTTTTCAGCCTCTGCCTCAAGTTTTTGCCACCGTTCCGTCCAAAACCAATCTTGACTCTTATCTATGACTTTTAGGGGCACCAATACAATAGTATTGTCAACAACTTTGGCTAAAACAAAACTCCCTTTTTTTAATTCCAAATCTTTTCTTATATACAACGGCAAAGTCACCTGCCCTTTTTCTCTCACTTTAACCAATTCTTCCATCTTTATCTCCTAATTTGTCAGATATTCTTATTTTCTTACTTTCCTACTTTCATACAATAATATTCTCATTTTTTAAAAATGTCAAGTACTTCATGGAGACGATTCTAATTGTCTGTTTTTCTCAAATAAAAAGAAAAATGAAAAAAGTTTAAAGGCATTTTTTTCTTCTAGCTGTCGACTCAATGATAAATATTTAGATGCAAACATTATTTTTATCACAGGCAACCATTTCTACAACTTTTACGTCCATATATATAAGGAGAATTTCAGAGAATTTTTTGAGGAAAACGATAAAAAATAACAGCAACCAAAAGAGTTAAAATGACGTATAATATATTTAGAGGTAAATTACCGAACAAATATGTCAGGAGAAGCAGCTATGAGCTTACGAGAAATCTTGGAAAAGTTAGTTGAAGACAAAGTACCGGTGTTACTGAGTGACAACAGTAAGGATTGGGAAGCAGGTGCCCTGCTGGAATATCTCTCAGAACCTATGTTAAAAAGACGAGCCCACCTCCAGCCAGGACTATATATTGCAGAGATTAATGATTCTGGTTACCTCGGTCATGTACTCTTCAAAGTAAAACAAAAAGTTTAAAACCGTATAATAAAAACAAGGGGCTGCCCACTTACTACTTTTTAAAGCTTACATAAGACTCCAGTACTTTCAAATACTTTGAAAATGCCTTTCTCCCCTTTTCTGTAATGGAACAGGTTGTCAGAGGCTTCTTCTTTTTAAAAACCTTCTTTATGGAAATGTATCCAGACTCTTCAAGTTTTGATAAATTCGCACTTAAATTTCCATCTGTAGTTCCAACTGTACCCTTCAAATAATTAAAACTCGCATCTTTAACAGAAATCAGGACTGATAATATTGCAAGCCTTATCCGGGAATGAATGACAGGGTCAAGTTGTGCTAACTTCTCAGGAGGCATTTTCTTCACTTTGTTTTTGATACCTGGAGCGGAGTACAAGGGCAGGCATGATGTAACCGATCAATAAAAGCGGTACAACAAGAAGACCTCGATAGTTCTCATGAATAAAAACCATTCCTAACGCGCCAAGCCACCAGATAACACCACACCACTTTAATAGATTCCACTCATAAATACCCCCCATAGTAAAAACAAGAATCCCTGCAACCAATGATATGAAAATTGGAATTAATTCCCAGGAATACAGCTTCAGAAGGGGAAAAATAAAACCCACTAAACCGAAAGCTATTCCGCAGGCAATACAGAGATGACCGGTTGTGATATAAGCATAGGTCCTCGCTCCTTCCATTCGTTCCAGCTTTTTGCCATAAACGATCGAGAAGACAACTCCGAAACTCATAAAAACTACCCAGTTTAACCAGATCCAACTGTATTTTTCGACAAAAACCAGAGCATACATACCGGCAATACCAAGAATAGCCACAATCCCCCAGACTAAGAAGAACATCCAGGAACCAGCTGTAATCTTCCTTGTTCTCTCAATCATCTCTTGAATGAATTGAATCTCATCCTTTGCTTGTAAATCGTTCATGTTTTCTCCTTTATAAATTTAATTAATTTAAAGTACTTTGATATATAAAGTAATTTAAGCATAAAACCATCATTTGTCAAGTATTTTTTTTTAATATTTTTAAAATATTTTTTATTAACAGAGTGGGGCGTTTCAATCCAGTAAAATTGAATTGGATTCATTTTTAAAAAAATGTATCATTTTAAATGAAAATGTTAGGAACAAAGGAAAAAATTCCGGTTCAACTCACCCGCCAGCTCGGTCTCTTTGATTCGTCCATGGTTATGGTCGGGATCGTTATCGGGTCAGGCATATTCCTCACAACCGGTATCATGGCCAAATATCTTCCTTCGGCCGGCCTTATACTTCTGGCATGGATCGTAGGCGGGCTGTTAACACTTGCCGGGGCCCTAACCTATGCTGAGCTTGGAGCCGCTATGCCGGAAGCCGGTGGACAGTACGTATACCTCAGAGAAGCCTACGGTCATATGGCTGCATTTCTTTTTGGCTGGATCCTTTTTCTTGTTTATATGACCGGAGGCATTGCCGGGTTGGCTCTCGCTTTCGCAGAATATTTTGGCCATTTTTTCCCCGGTTTATCCACTAATACCATTATTCTCAATCAAAGCATAAAAATCTTCCATTTTTCTTTCCACTTCACTCTTTCAGCAGGCCAGATCGTTGGTGTCGCTGTTATCCTTTTGCTGTCTCTTTTTAATTTTATCGGAGTTGGGTTCGGGAAAATTATTCAGAATGTCTTCACTGTCTTCAAGGTGGGAATAGTCGCGGCTATTATCATCCTGGGATTTGCCTTTGGCAAAGGATCACATCCTGACCTCACTATGAATCCGGGCGGTCTTGGTCTTGGTACACTTTTCATCGGGTTTGGGATCTCACTTGTAGCAGTGTCCTGGGCTTTTGATGGCTGGAATAATGTAAATTTTGTAGCCGGTGAAATTAAAAATCCCAAGCGAAACCTTCCACTGGCCTTAATCCTGGGAACCCTGGGAATCACTTGCCTCTATGTTCTGACTAATTATTTATATTTTTACGCTCTGCCCATAGGTGAAGTCACAGGAGTCGTGAGAATTGCAGAAAAAGCCACAACAGCACTTTTCGGGGGATCAACTGGGGCACTAATCTCGGCGGTTGTCATCATCTCAACCTTTGGCTCTCTCAACGGCTCCATTTTAACAGGCCCGCGGGTCTATTACGCTATGGCCAAAGATAGACTTTTCTTCCAGAAGGTTTCCCAGGTCCATCCCCGTTTCCGTACCCCGGGATTCTCTATTCTCATTCAAGCAGTCTGGGCATCCATCCTTACTCTGGCTGGAACTTTTGAACAGATGTTCACCTTCGCCATGTTTATTGCTATCGTCTTCTGGATCGCTGCAACCGCATCTGTTTTTACGCTGCGGAAAAAGTTTCCCGACCTTCCACGGCCGTATAAGACCTGGGGATATCCTGTCGTCCCCATTATATTCATCATCGCCTCATTAGGCATTCTTCTCAATACGCTGATAGAAAAACCCGTTGAAGCCCTGGCCGGCATCTTTTTCACCGCACTGGGAATACCGGTTTATTACTATTGGAAGAGAAAAAGATAGTCTTTATCTGACCACAGCCTTAATTTCATTCTCAAGGTATCTTTCCTGCTCGCTCAGGCTTTTAATAAAGTTATATAGGTCAGGGTCCTTTCCCAGAAGTTCCCTTCTAGTGTGACCATATCCGATCTTTTGGTCGGCCAGTTTCTCTTCCGAAACATAGGCCTCCACACCAACAGCAAAGTATTCCCATTCGTTAAAATCCGCGTAGAAATCCAGGGTTATTCTTTCCTTCTTGGCTTTAAGGAAAAGCCGCTTGATTTCTTTTTTTAGTTCTTCTGACAAAAACGAATGCACCTGATGGGCGAACTCGTGGGCTACAACATTAAATCGAAAATATTTGACATCTTTTTCCCAATCAGAGCCGCTTGTTGAATTAAATCCTCCGCAACCTTTAACATCATCCCACAGCCTTTTGTCAAAGGTGCGAGTCCCTTTCATTTTGTCAAGGTAAGGGCATTCCCAGAGCAGTTTGTGAAAGGGAATTAGATAAAAGGTCGCATGCCCATCCTTCAAAACTTTCAAATAATTATTTAAAGGCTTGACCGAGAACCGTATGATTTTCTGAATCTCCGGGTCGAGCTGTTCATAATTGATAAAAACTTCCCTGAGAAAAGACGGCTCGGCTTCATCTTTTGCAGCTAATTCTTTCTCAATCTCAGAGAACCTGACATTAATCCTGTCTTTCAAACGGAGAAGCGACTGACAGACACCATAATGAGCCAGGCCATAATCAGGTTCTATGTCCAGCACTTTGAAAAACCAGCTTAGAGCGGTTCTGTATTCTTTCCTGTGATAATTCAGAGTGCCTTTGCCGATTTGAGCCGTTATGTTTGAAGGGGCAAGTTTAAGGACCTCACTGAAAGCAATGTCAGCCTTATCAAACTCCTGGTTAAGGAGAAAGTCGTCTCCTTCTTTAAGTAGTTCTTTAATCTTATTGACTGTTTCCTCATCACCCTCAATCTTTTGTTCTTTATAATTTTTTGGAGTCCATCCTGTCCCTAGAAATAAGTGGCTATTATAAGAATAAGGATTAATTTTTAGAGCAATTTGTATCTGTTCATAGCCCTCATCCATCTTGCCTTCGCCTCTCATAAAAATTTTTGCCATATTCGTCCTGGCCAACTCGTCAAAGGGAGCTAATTCCACAGCTTTAAGACCGGTCTCTTTCCATTCGTCATTTTCCTGCCGGAGGCGGTGGATCAACGACTGTATCAGATAAGCCCTAGAGATCTCCGGGTTTAGTGAAAGGCACTTCTTAATGTATTTTTCAGATTCTTCGAATTGATCTCTCCAGTAAAAGACCTCAGCAATCCCGCATAGAGCCTCTGCTGATTCCGGTTTTTTCTCTAGTATACTCTGATAGATTGATAGAGCTGCATCAAAATCCATCCTGTCAATGGCAAACGTTGCCTCAAGAAACTGCGCTTTCCTATTTTCAGGATCCAAAGCTTCAACCTTTTTAAACGTTTCTTCTCCTTTTTCGAACTGGTACAAGCCCCAGTACACTCTTGATAAAGTAAGGAGGCTGCCGATATGGTTCGGTTTAATGTTTAAAACGTTCTGTAAAGATTGTTTGGCTGCATCGTACTGTCCTTTTTTGAGCATAAGCTGGGCCAGCCGGCAATACTCCTCCACATCTTCCGGATTTTCCTTTATCTTCTCCTGCGTCTGTACTATCGCCTTTTCAAGTTCTTCAAAGGACGTAATCTTATCTGCTTTTTCTTTCTCCAGCGCATGGACCGGCAGAATTAGCAGTAGCAAAAGAAGCGCAAATAAGGTGAATGTTTTAAAAGACAGATGAACTTTTTTATCCATATGAATTCTCCTTGTTGATTATTTCAGGACAACTTTAAAGATATTTTATATTTCTTTTCATTGCAAGTTTAACGACGCAACTTTTAAATATTTTTTTAAAAAACTTGACAAATTTTATTAACTGTATTATATTGCTAATACAGTCATACAGAAGTGAGGACAATTTGATAAAAATAGAGCCAAAAAGTTTTGTTCCTATCTATGAACAAATAAAACAAGAAATAAAGATAAACATCTCCCTTGGCATCCTGAAGCCTCACAAGCCTCTCCCTTCTATAAGAGACCTGGCAGCTGAGCTAATCGTCAATCCTAACACGGTTGCACGAGCTTACAGAGAACTGGAAAGGGAAGGATTTATTTATACAAAAAAAGCAAAAGGCTGTTATATTTCTGAAATATCTTCTTCCCTTATAAAAAAAGAACGCACGGAAATACTAAATCGAATATTTGACGAGGCCATAGGGGAAGCGAAAAAATTTAGCCTTCAATCCCTTGAAATGAAAAAACTCTTTGATAAAAGGCTTCAAACCTCAGATAAAACTGTAACTCAAGGAGAGAAAAAATGAGTGAAATCTTAAATATAATAAACCTGGACAAGAGTTTTGGACAAAAGAAGGTTCTTGAGAATTTCAACATGACACTTCAGGAAGGAAAAGTCTACGGACTCCTCGGTAATAATGGCGAGGGGAAAACCACTTTAATCCGTATGATCATGGGAATCATTCCTTCGAATAAAGGAGAGATTTTTTATAAAAATCAAAAAATCGAATTCAAACACTCATCTTATAAAAAAGAAGTCGGTTACATCCCAGAGGAGTCTTTTTTCTACTCCTGGATGACTATAAAAGATTTATTGGATTTGAATTCTTCCTTCTACCCCAAATGGAACAAAAAAAAAGCGCATGAATTCTTAGAAAGATTCTCTTTAGACAATAAAGTGAGAATAAGAACTCTATCAAGGGGGATGAAGTTAAAGCTGGGATTGATTGTTGCATTAGCCTCAGAGCCTGAACTTTTAATACTTGATGACCCAACCTCTGGAATAGATGTTCCAACCCGGCAGGATTTTCTAAAGGGCATTATCAGAGAACTCAGCGAAGCAGGAACCACAATTCTCTTCTCCACCCATCTCATCCATGAACTGGAAAAAATCGTTGATCACCTCGGTATACTTCACAGCAGACATCTAATCCTTGATGAAGATTATCAGAAGGTAAAAAATGCAGCAAAAAGAGTCAGGATAACCTTCAAAGACTCGCTTCCTGAAAATATCGGAATTGACGGAGTTCTTAAGGAACAGAGAGAAGGTAATATAGCTGACCTGGTTATTTATCCATGGGACAAGTCAATAGAGAAACAGATTGAAGCATTATCCCCTACCCGCTGGGATATTGAACCCTTAACTCTGGAAGAAATTTTTATCAGCTTTGTATCTAAAAACGAAAAATAGAGGTAAAAAGCATCGGAGGCGCTAATGTTTAGAAAATTATTCTTTAAGGAGTTGAGAGAGAAAGTAAATATACTCATATTTTTCACTATCAATATGCTCATTTTTGCTTTGATATATCTTTTTTATCCAAGAGCAAAGTCAGAATTACTCGAGTACTTATATCTCGCGATGATACTGGTAGTTTTCCCTCTAACATCTGTTCTCCTTGGCTCCAGCGCTTTCTTTTCTGAGTTCAAGGACGATTCCTGGACCTATCTTTTTTCCCGTCCAATAAAAAAATGGAAAATCTGGTTCATTAAATATCTTTCTCAAACAATTATCTTTTTTTCTACTTTATTGATATTACTCTCCACAATCCTTATTTTCCCAAGATTAAAAGTAGTTATTGCTGGTTTTAACAATACTATTGATTTCCCTGGAGTTTCTTCTTTATTCTTCAGTTTTCTGGTGATTGCGTTCATTCTGTTCACCATCTCATTTTCCATATCTTTTCTTTATGAGAAACAATTCATTATTATATTTGTTTCTATTTCAATAACTATTGGATTAATTCTTGCATGGGACATGTATATAACCTTTCTCAAGATACTCCGCGGGTCTACAGGCATTGGACTCTTTGCTTCTTTTATCTGGCTAAGTTTTATCCTGGCTTCTGTTATTACATTTTTAAAGACTGATTTTTCTCAAGCTTGGAAAAAAATCTGGAAATTCTCAAAGTCTGCACTTCTCTTTTTAGCCCTCTCCTTCATTTTCTTAAGTACAGGGACATTTTCTTTTATAAAATCCAGTTATAAATATCTGCCTTATTCCTCTGATGCCTACCATGAATACAAAGGAAATTTTTACTTTGATACTGACAAAGGAATTTTCAGGTATCTTCCAGAAAAAGAGAAATTAGATAAAATCATAAATTCAAAACTGCATCTGCCATTCAATTCTCAGGATCTTTATTCTGTGAGGGGAGGAAAAATTGCCTTCCTACAATATGTTGACTGGAAATATGAAAAAGAAGAATTGTGGATAATGAACACAGATGGCTCCCAAAAAAAACGCCTGATAGAGTCAGGAATCAAAAAAGATTCTCCTTTTTATAATGCAAGCATTTATTCCTGTGTTCTTTCAAAGGATGGCAAAGAGATTGTATTTATAACAAGAGCTTATATTGGAGAGACATACAATATCATATATACATTATGGAGGATGAATTCAGATGGAACCGGTTTGAAGAGTCGAGGCTTGCGCTTTCCCGGGAACCCTTCTTTTCGATTAATCGAATGGTCAGAATCCGACAACAGCCTGATTTTTTTATTGAGTATGATGAGACCACAAAAAATTGTTAAATATGACCTAAAAAACGAAAAATACAAAATCTTGGCAGATAGCCTTAACCGGCCAAGAGAATTACGGATTTCACCTAAACAGGATTTCCTCGCTTTTCAATATTACGAAAATAATACTGAAGAGCAAACTTTATCTTTATTGAACCTCCAAACATTTGAAAAAAAAGAAGTCCACAAAGCTAGTTCAATAGAAGGATACAAATGGAGCAAGAATGGAGATAAAATTGTATTTATAGCAAATAAAAATGAATTACAGGCATACGATCTTCAGGAAGATAAAGTAAGAAAAGTAAAACTTATATACGATAGAATCCGTTGGCGTCGTTTAAACTTTGATTTTGTCTTGAACGACCAAAAATTTGTTGTTGTTGATGTGATAAACGGTGAATCTCACTTAGTTATGATTTCAAAACAACTCAAAGAGGAAAAAAGCATTAAAATTCCTTTTCGCACTAAATATGGCATTCGTTATATTCTGGGAATAAACAATACTGTCCTGGTTGAAAATCCTGATAAAGATGAGCTTTGGTTAGTCAATTTAGATACAGAGAACTGGCGAAAAATATATCATTAATGGGGACAGGCCCCAATTTATATTGTCATTGCGAGGAACGCAGTGACGTGGCAATCTCACTAATTATTGTCATTGCGAACAAAGTGCGGCAGTCTCACTTCTTTCTGTAATGTCAAGTGTTGAGACGCGACCCCTATTCCATCTATCTTAAATCCCGCCGGACGGCAGGTTCTCTTTTAAATATCTTGTCAGGAGCTCATACAGATGGCGTGTCGTATTCTCCCCTTCATAAATCCCATGTGACCTGTTTGGATAGGCCATCATCGTGAAATGCTTGTTGTGTTCGATCAACTCATTCACCAGTGCCTCAAAATTCTGGTAATGGACATTATCATCCCCTGTCCCGTGAACAAGAAGCAGGTTCCCTTTTAATTGATGGGCATAAGTGATGGGAGAACCGTTCCTGTAACCTTTCTTATTTTTTTCTGGAAGCCCCATGTACCTCTCTTGATAGATCGTATCATAATATTGCTGGTTGCTTACAAAAGCTACAGCCATGGCTGTATGATAGAGGTCCGGGTATCTGAATATGGCATTGAGGCTCATGGACCCTCCTCCACTCCAGCCCCAGATCCCGATGCGGTTTGAATCCACCCAGGGCCAGCGTTTGACTATAGCCTGTAATGCTGCAGCCTGGTCAGCAGAGGCAAGAATCCCTATCTGCCGGTAAATACACTTCCGCCATGCCCGTCCACGAGGCACTCTTGTCCCTCGATTATCCACGCTCATCACCAGATAGCCCTGCTGGCACAACATAAGATACCACAAATAGCTGTTTCCACCCCATCTATTAACAACAGTAGACCCCCACGGCTCACCATAGACATAAAAAAGCACAGGATAGCGCTTTGTTGGATCAAAATCAGGCGGTTTCAAACACCACCCATCAAGTTCCACACCACCACCGATATCCACCCGGAAAAACTCAACAGGGCTCTTTTTAATAGTCTTAACTTTCTCCCGGAGCTTTGAGTTATCCACTAATGTACGCGTCACATCATGTTCAGGCAAGCGCACAAGCTCAGTCACAGGCGGTTCACCAGAGGAGGAAAAAGTGTGAAAAGCCCAGCCGGAGTTTTCGGAAATCCGGTAGCTGTGTGATCCGGTCTGGTCCAGGGGAGAGACACGTTCAGTTTTTCCTGAACCGTCCAATCCCACCCGGACAAGATAGCGTTGTGTCGGATTATCTGGGGAAGAGATAAAATAAATCCAGCCTCTCTTTTCGTCAATGCTCTGCAGGCTGACTATATCATATTCCCCGGGAGTTAAATTCTTAACTTTTTTCCCATCCCGCGAGACAAGATAAATATGCCTCCAGCCATCCCGCTCGCTAATCCAAACGAATTGTTTTCCATCATCCAGCCAGCGCATGTCATTCTCCACTTCCAGCCAGGCCTTATCGCGTTCGGTCAGAATCGTGCGCGCCTCTCCGGTGCGAATATCACCAAGTTTCACCCAGTTTGTATTCTGAAGGCGGTTAAGGCGCTGGAAAATAATCTCCTCCGAATTTGCTGCCCAATCCATTCTGGCAATGTAATGGTTTCTCGGGTCACCTTGCAGCTCAATCCAGCAAGTCTCCCCTCCCTTTGCACTCACCACTCCAATACGGCTCGAAGAGTTGGTCTCCCCTGCCTTCGGATACTGGACCGGGATGAGCTCTGGGTAAAGCTGGTCAGTATTGTTGATAAGATAAAAAGTCTTCACCCCTTCTGCATCAAGCTGCCAGTAAGCTATCCATTTACTATCCGGGCTCCAGCGAAAGCCGTCCCTGAGCGAAAATTCCTCCTCATAGACCCAGTCAAAGGTTCCATTGATGATGGTCTCTGAGCCATCCTTTGTCAGCTGCTTTATCTGATGACTTCTCAGGTCCTCTACATAGATGTTATTCCTGATAACATACGCTACTTTGCTCCCATCCGGGGAAAACTTGGCGAACATGAGCGATGAAGGCTCCACATCTCCCCCAAGCTTATGCAGATTCCCGTCGTTTAAATCAATAACCCAGTAGTCTCCCCGTGTATTCTGCCGCCAGACACGTTTTGTGTTTGTAAAGATGAGGAGTTTCTTTGCGTCCGAAGACCAGTCATAATTGGAAATGGAGAGAGGTCTTGACTCGCCTTTCGGGATGAGCTTTTTGGCGGACACCAGGATTTCTCGTGTGCCTGTTTCTGCATCGTATAGAACTATATCACGAGCACCTTTTTTTGACCTTGAGTCTTCAAGAGTTGTGTAAGCACTTTTATCTTTTAACCATCGTGCCGGTCCAAAGCGTTCGGAAGCGAATTCTTGAGAACTAAAGATGCGCTCCAGAGTAAGAATTGATGGGTCCCTTTCCTGCCCTTGCTGCGATGAACAGGCAAAAAACATAAACAGTAACACCAGAAAGATGGAAAGCCGTTTCATGTCTACCTCCTTGAGTTTATATATAATAACAGATTTATCTGAGTTATTGCCCTACTGAGTCGACAAAAATACCTAGATTTTGATAAGAGATTGCCGCGTCACTTCGTTCCTTGCAATGACAGAAAAAGAAAGAAATTGAGGCCAATTCCCTTTTTTAAAAATCAACGGGTTTGATGAATCAAATCCCTGCAAAACAATAAAGTGGGCTTGATAAATCAAGCTCCTACAAATTCAGAATTAACGGGTATGATGAATCAAATCCCTGCAATTTAATCAAATCCCTACGGCAAAAAACCAGTTCCCTTTTTTTTGCTTTTATTTACCTACTTTAATGTTAATTTTCTTCTTGGCTGTACCGCCGTGCTGTGATTTGACATTCACTTCCACCCAGCCTTGAGATCCATCCATTTTTACCAGAGCACAGAAGTGGAGCGTTTCTTTCCCTTTGAGCCTGAATTCAGTTCCTTTCTCGGTGATCGTTTCATATTGTGTTTCGTAATTAAAAGGATCAACCATTGTCTTGCCTTCAGGAATATTAACCAGGGATATATTATCCGACGATTTGAGTGTGATTTTATCCTTCTCCCCTCTCTTCAGCTGTATTGATCTGTCCGAAATGGTGGGATAAATCCGGTCATTCCTTACCGCCGCCTCGACCCAGTAAAGGTCCTGCGTTGCAGGAGTTATGGTCAATTCATCTATTTCCACTTTAGGAAACTGACTGGCACAGTACATCACGAATTGAGCATTTTTAAAGGCTTCCATTTCTATATACCGGGCAGGGGGTGTTCTCTGTGTGTGTTTTTTACGTGTGCCGCCGATCCAGATTTCTCCAAGATCGGGATGATTACATTTGTGCGGCAAAATCCAACCTTCCCCAGTCAGCTCAATATCAATCCACTTAAGGTATTCTTCATCAGAGACTCTCCCATCACCATCCACATCTGCATCAAATGCAGGCGATCCCCATAGTTCGATAAGGTAGCTATACGCTCCGAGCATATAATATGTTGCTGCATGTGCCTGGCCGCTGAGGCCTCCGATGGTGGGGCGGTAGTTTTTCATAATACGCGCACCCATCGTAACGATTTCTGTTTGTGTATCCATGTCATGTTGATATTCTTGAGCAACCTGGCGGTCAAAATACTGTGCGTATTTATTGGCCTTTCGCATTTCCTCCAGGCGCTGATTGATCATCTCCTGCATACGCTGGCTTTGTCCTGTTGTTTGGGCTGGAGCTCTTACTGCTGGCGGTGCCTGGAACATGATCAGCCTCCCGGTATTGTGATAGTGAAAACTGGCAAAAATATTAGGATGAGCAATCTGAAATTCGAACACATTGCGACATTCCGGTTCTGACATGGGATAGGGATTTCCCGCCTGAAGATTCCATCCATATGGAAAATTTCTATTCGGATCTGGGCCGCCAATATCATCTTCATTGATCATGCCGTCGCCGTCATTGTCATACCCTTCTGAGCCGATTCGGCGAAACCGCAAGCCCTCTTCTTTTATATCAGTTAACCGAATAAACTGACGCTTGTCAGGTGATAACTTGTACGCACCTTTGGGATCCTCAATGTACATAACAGAGAGCTCTCCGTCGCCGTCAACATCTTCTGTCTGGTCTTCATCGTAAAGCCCGTCACCGTCGTTATCTTCGGGTCTGTACGGTTCACGCGGATTGTTAGGCGTATTTGGAAATGAGACAAAGGATTCATTGGCATCCACATTGAGACCAGGCAGAATATAAAATGTGCAGTCGTTTACCAGGTCAAAGATGTATTTGTCGTAATCATACCTCGTTAGTAAATACCACATAAGGTACATAGAGCATGTAATCCCGTTTACCTCATTTCCATGTATTGCTCCATCGACCCACATCGCAGGCTTGTCTTGATGTTTTCCTGTCGATTTTGCGGTGATGGTTATCAGGTACTGGTCGCGCCCCATCCGGCTCTTGCCGATGCTTTCGATGTCTGCCAGGTGAGAATACTTCTTCTGGATATCGTGCATAATCTTTGTCCATTCCGCATAGGAATAATACCGCTTCCAGCTAATGGGAAAGTCGAGTTCACCGTGGTACCCGGCTGGGTTTTTCTGCAGTTTTTTCTGTCCAAATGCTGGAACCGTAAAGGATGCCACCAGTAAGACAGTCAGTGCCAAACCCAATATGTATTTAAAATTATTTTTCGATTTCATAGTGCACCCCCATCTTATTGAATCAAAAGGTTTTTAACCTTTGTTCCGCCTTTTTGAGATGTTACTACAACTTTAAGCGGCGTGTTTCCTTCCACTGCGATAAGCCATCTAACTTCACGTTTTGGACCTGTTTGCTTAACCTGCGTTGGCTCGAATCTCGCTCCCCGCATCCTGAAAAACATAGGATAGCCTGGCGGTATAAGGCGAGGCATTCTCTGCATCCGCTGTTGTCCTGCTGATCCAGCACCGGGTCTGCCTGCATATCCGGGGATTTCTTGTGTTCCCTCGATAACACCCAGTTTCTGGAATTTTGTGCCCTGCAGGTGAGTGATTTTATCTCTGTCTCCGATCAGCCAAACAATGTCCTCACGGTTTCCTGCAAGCTCTGCTCCCCGGGCAATATGGGTAGCAAGTTTTCCTTTGTTTTCGATTACTGCAGTGACTTCAACAATTTTGTATTTTCCTTTTGATTTTCCTTTTTTAATTGACACTAAATCGCCCTTCTGAGACACGACTGCACTATTTGCTTTATTTGCTGTATACAGCACACGAGCTTTGGCATCGGTGATCACGATTTCTGGTTGGAGTCCTGCTCTAAAAAGCTCGAACTGCCAGTGCTTTTCGCAGACGTTGAGCAGAGGTTCACCCGGCAAAGCATTACTTCGGTATTTTGGTATCCAGCCACCAATTTCACCTTCTCCCAGTTCAGGATGTTCGAACTTTTTCCATGGGATAAAAAGTTTTCCGCCGTATTTTTCATCCTGGTATTTTAAAAGGGCACGTTGCGCTTCTATTCTGGCGTCAGGTCCGGTAAACTGAGGGAAATCCTTTATGTCTTTTTGAGGGTTCCAGAGCTCGGTGGTTATGGCATATGCACCGAACTGCATGTACATCCAGTCTGATGCCATTCCATAGCCGTATCGCCGGTCCCTGGCTTCGTTATAGCTGGCTCTCCAACCACGCGGCAATTCATATCCTCGTGCTATGGCATACTTATTTTTAGATTTTTTCTCAAGCTCTTCTTTGAATCTGGCAAGGGAACCAGGCGCTTTCCATGCTTCAGGAACCTCCTCTCCTATAATTTCGAGGTATTTTTTTCCCATGATCATGTCGAATATTGCAACGTCTTTTGGATGCAGCTGATTGGGAGGAGCAGTCCCCAGCGGTCTGTAGGTAAATCCGCCGGATGTATGATAATTCTGTGCCATCAGGATATTTGTATGGTTGGTGAAGAACTCGGCAATTGCATGGATTTCAGGGGCTGATGTCGGGTAATTTCCCTGGCCACCCGCCATTCCATCAGTTTCCCACCATCCTTCCGGAAAATTCCGATTTAAATCGATGCCTCTTTCAGAGTCTTCCCCGCGTTCACCATCACCATCATTGTCCCTATCTTCCCTGATGATTGAATACAGCTGTTTATCTGTTTTAGCATTTCTGCCAAGACGGACCATCAAACGCGGATCAACATCATCAATCACATACCTGCCATTCGGGTCTTTGTAGCGAAATCGAGTGATGTGCCCATCGCCGTTGAGGTCGTCATAGCCGTCTTCATTAACTTTTCCATCTCCGTCGTCGTCTTTTTTCATGCTGTTCTGCCTCTGGGATATTCCCTTCTCAATGCTGTTATACAAACCGTCAGGATTAACGACAGGGCAAACGTAGAATGTCTGGCCATCAACAAGCCGGGTGACTTCCTTGTCCGAACCATACCCTGAGACCAGTTTATCGATGATGTATAAACAAACCTCTGTTCCGGTATACTCATTTCCATGTGTGCTCCCGCAGATCCAGTGTCCTGGCTTGCCCTGATACGCCTTCATGGGAGGAACATTCTTGACTCCCTCCTTACGTTTATTGCGCAATTCCACAAAAGTGTCGATTGTTGTTCCTGTTTTCATGTTTGAGATTACAAGAACATAAATCGGCCTCTCCATGTTGCTCTTGCCGATCTCGATCAGCTTGCTTATGTTTGGGTAGGCCTTTGCCACACTCTTAATGTACTTCACAGTGCCGGTATACCCATGGTAATCGTTAAAGCTGATGGGAACCTTCTGTGAGGCGAAAGCGGAACCGGACGAGCCTAAAAAGGCAGAGCCAATCAAAAAGGCAAAGACCAGCCCGCAAACCTTAAAAGTTTGAAACTTCATGCCTTCTCCCTCCTTTAAAGTAAATTTTTGGAAATAACTATTCCATTTAACCTGAATTATTCATAAAAACTGCCGACACATTTTTTATCTTCAAAAATACTAGCCAGTTACGTTGATTATTTCTGAATATTAACATTCAAACATTCTCCAATGGCCTCATTTTAATTTTACGTCGGCATTTTTTACCTTTCAGGCGAGCCGATCTCACCGAACCTGCTTCGTTGCAGGGCATTCGCGGTGGAAAACCACAGCTTCACACCCTGCGCCTCGCATCTACGGTAATCTCAACTCGTGAATAACCCATGTCTACCTGAATTATTCATAAAAACTGCCGATATCTTAATATATGAATTAATAATCAAGGTTAACTGTAGAAGCGTTTTATCAAAATACATTTGATAGCCCATAAATTTTATGCCTAATATTACTTTATTTCAAATAAAATAAAAACTTTTTTTACAATAATGAGGACAGGCTTCATTATTTATATAAAGCTGTAGGGGCTTGATTTTTCAAATCCGTTAAATGATTATTCGATTGAAAATTATCTATTTAAAAATTGTGGGTTTGATAAATCAAATCCCTACAGATAAATCAAACCTCTACAGATGAATCAAGCCCCTACGTAAAAAGAGATTACGTGGCTCATTGCGAGCGCAACGCGGTAATTTTCTATGTTCCTCGCAAAAATAATCCAACTTGTGCCAGGAGGCAGAATAGAATATTATATATAGTTAAATTGAAATTTTAGTTATATAGGAATTGCAGAAATTATATAGAAATTATTGAAAGTTTTGGAAGAAATTGTTTATTTTTTCGTCTAATATTTATGAATCGTTACAAGTGTGTTTCTGCGAATTAAAACGAATAACGCAGGAAACGAGACCGTTCGGAAAGCAGCCGGAATAATCGACCCGGATACAGCAAGCGTTCGGCAAGAAGAAATGAACTGATTATAATTTAGGTGAATAACCATGCGAAAATTATCCATCTTTTTACTTGGAGCACTCCTGGCTTTTACTATAAGCTGCGGAAAATCCGGGGACAACGGCCAAAACAGGACGGAGAATCCGTCAGAAAAAGGAAATCCTGGCAAGGCTCAGACGGATAAAGGTGCCCAAGCCAAGAGCGGCCAAAAACCCGGATCTAAGAGCAGCGAAAACATTGATATCGATAAACTTGATATCCCCGACCAGGTGAAAGAGGCCATAAAATCCGGACGCATTCCGAAGGACCAAATTCCGGAAATCCTTGCCCGGTTCCAGAGTGGCGGCGAGGCCGTTCCTGTGAGTTCTGCGCCGGTTCAGCGGAAAAACCTGAACTCTTACCTCGTTCTTAACGGCATCGTAGAGCCGGAACGGAAAATTGAAATATTCTCCCGTCTTTCTGCCTATGTCCAGAAGATCGTTAAAGAAGAAGGCGCCTATGTCAAAGAAAATGATATCCTGGCCCTTCTCGATGATACAGAAATAAAAATCAGTTACGAACAGGCAAAGATCCAACTGGAACAGGCCAAGCTCAGCCTTGAAGAAGCGGAAAAGAATTTCATCCGTAATCAGGAGTTGATCAAACGTGATCTCATTTCCGAACAGGATTTCCAGACTCAAGAAGCGCTGTATAAACAACGGCAGCTCGATTACCAGGACCGTATGGAGAGTTTTAAAAATCTTCAACTCCAGCTGAACTGGACCAAGATCCGGGCTCTTTCCGAAGGCTACATCACCGAGCGTCTGATCGAAATGGGCGATCGTGTCAACACCAACGAGCAGGTTTATACTATCGAAGATTTTAAGCCCCTGTTAATCCGCGTGTCTGTCCCCACATCCGACTCCATCAAACTTAAAATCGGGATGCCCGCCGAGGTAAAAACCGAGGTCTTGAAGGGAAATGTGTTTACAGGTGATGTCAAACTGATCAATCCCAGGGTCGATGTCCAGACAGGGACAGTCAAAGTCACCGTCGAGGTTCTCGACGAGTCACTCACACTGAAGCCAGGAATGTTCGTGGAAGTCCGGATTGCCATCGGCATGAAAGAGAATGTCCTGGTTATCCCGCGAAGAGCCATCCTCTACAAACAGAATAAAACCTATGTCTTTGTTATGAATCGGAACCAGGTATCCCAACGCGAGGTCTTTCTCGGACTCCTCGAGGAAGACCACGTGGAAGTTACAAACGGACTGAATGAGGGCGAAGTCATAGTCGTGGTTGGAGTCGAAGGACTCAAAGACGGCCAGCGAGTTGACGTGATCCAATGAAACTTGTTAAGTTTTCCATCAATCGTCCTGTGTCCATCGTTATGTTCACAGCAGCTGCGGTCATCTTCGGCCTTATCGCTTACTCCAAACTGAACCTGAACCTGCTGCCAAAAATCTCTTATCCCACTCTCACCATTAAAACAGAATACGCAGGCACCGCCCCTTCAGAGATAGAGAACATCATCTCCAAACCCATTGAAGAGACCTGCGGCGTTGTGGATAATGTTGTTCGTATTTCTTCGGTCTCAAGAGCGGAGTTATCTGAAGTTACGGTCGAGTTCGCATGGCACACCAACATGGACTTTGCCACCCTGAAACTCAGGGAAAAACTGGACATCCTTCGTCTTCCAGTGGGCGCCACCAAACCGGTCATCCTCCGGTATGACCCCAACCAGGAACCCATCATGAGACTGGGCCTGACCGGCGAGACAGATCTGGCTCGCATCCGTTACATCGCTGAAAGAGAAGTGAAACAGGCCCTGGAAAGTATAGAGGGAGTCGCAGCCTGCTCCATTTCAGGCGGTCTGGAGGACGAGATTCATATCGACATCAACGAACAAAAGCTCAGCCTTCTTAATATCCCTATCACCACTGTAGCCAACCGCCTCGCGCAGGAAAACGTAAATCTCTCCGCCGGGATCCTGAAACAGAAAGACAGCCAGTTTCTGGTCCGGACTGTCAATCAATTCAAAACTGTCGAGGAAATCAAAGACATCATCATCGAGAGACGGGGTGATGTACAGATCACGCTGGGCAGCCTTGCGGATGTGTTCCGCGGCCACAAAGAACGCAAAGTCATCTCCCGGATCAACGGCCGGGAATGTATTGAAGCTGCCATCTACCGGGCAGCGGATGCCAACACAGTCTCAGTAGCCAATGCTGTAAACGATAGGTTAAAAATGGTCCGGGATAATATCCTGAAGCCCCGGAACATGGATTATCTGGTTATCACCAACCAATCCAAATTCATCAAAAACACCATCCATGAGGTCAAGCAGACCGCCATTTTTGGCGGTATCCTTGCCATTTTGGTCTTGCTTTATTTTTTAAAAAACTTTCGCAGCACACTGATTATCGGGGCAACCATCCCCATATCAGTCGTCATAACATTCTTCCTTATGTATTCCTCGAATATCTCCCTGAATATTATCTCTCTTGGTGGATTGGCGCTCGGGATCGGGATGCTGGTAGACAATTCCATCGTGGTGCTGGAGTCTATCCAGCGTTACAGGGAACAGGGTGAAGGACTCTACAAGTCCGCCTTGCAGGGAACATCCGAGGTAGCAGGAGCCGTGACCGCATCCACATTCACAACAGTGGCTGTGTTTTTCCCCATCGTGTTCGTTGAGGGAATCGCCGGCCAGCTGTTTAAAGACATGGCCCTGACAGTGACTTACTCTCTGCTGGCTTCTTTAGTTGTTTCTCTGACACTCGTTCCCATGTTCAGTGCGGTTTTACGTCGAGAAAACGCAAAAGAGCCGCTGAGCAAAGTATTAAAAACTCTATTCAAGCCAATTGATAAGATTTATAACCAATTCTATCTCGGCTATAAAAAGACACAAGATGCCTCTATGAAACGCAGAAAAATCATTATTGTTTCTGTCCTCGCACTCTTTGTCATCGCTATATTCATGACACGCTTCATGGGCCAGGAATTAATCCCGGTCATCTCCCAAGGCGAATTCTTGATCAACGTCGAGTTCAAGCCCGGAACCTCTCTCAAAGAAAACGCTGCTATTATCGCAGATATATCCGGGACATTAAAAAATTATGACGAAATCGACAGCATCTACGAGCTTATCGGAAAAGGGTCCAGAGGAGGCATCTCCTTCCAGGAAGAGCGGGAAAACCTCTCTGAATTCACTATCCGCTTGAAGTCGGGCATCCTTGGCAAAAAGGAAGACCGTATCATAGACCGGGTTAGAGCTGACCTGGAAAAGTTTCCCACTACTAAAATCAAGGTTTACAAACCAAGGCTCTTCTCCTTCAAAGCCCCGCTTGAGATAGTAGTATCAAGCAACAACCTGGATGTGATTAAACAGGTCTCTGACGAACTCCTGGGGAAACTCCGGGGCATAGACGGTATCATCGATCTAAAATCCAGTATGGAAGAAGGCTATCCGGAAATCCAGATCATCTTTAACCGGGCCGTTCTGGCTTCGCAGAATATGACTATTAACTCGGTGGGAGCACAGCTCAGGAATAAAATTGAAGGCGAAGTTGCCACACGGTTCATCGAGAGTGACCGGGAGATAGATATTCGGGTCCGGCTTTCTGAAGATTCCCGCGACAGAGTGGATAAGATCAGCAGAATCAACATCCGCAATGGTCTGGGTGTGATGGTTCCTTTAAAAGCGCTGGCCGATATCCATATCCAGGAAGGACCTGCAGAAATCCGCCGGATACTCCAGCAAAAATCAGCAGTCATTACCGGGAATATCTCAGGGATCCCCCTGGATGAAGCCAAGGAAAAAGTCAATGTAGAAGTCGCATCCATAGATTTTGGTCCAGAATGTTCGATCTATCTGGCCGGACAAAGCATGGAGCAAGACGTGGCCTTTTCCTCTATGATCTTCGCCATCTTACTGGCCGTGTTTTTAGTTTATCTGGTCATGGCTTCCCAGTTTGAATCCTTCAGAAAACCATTTATCATCATGTTCACCATTCCGCTTGGCATTATAGGCGTGGTGATCGTCGGGCTCATATTCAGCATGTCAATCAACGTGATTGTCCTCATTGCCCTGATTATTCTCTCCGGAATCATCGTGAACAATGCAATCGTGCTGGTGGACTACATCGGACAGCTGCAGAAAAAAGGGATGAGGAAAGTGGAAGCCATTAAAACCGCCGCCCAGGTAAGGTGGCGGCCAATCCTGATGACCACGATCACAACAGTGTTGGGGCTTACGCCCATGGCACTGGATTTTAACGAGGGATTCGAGATTCGCATCCCCCTGGCTCTGACATTGATCGGAGGATTGATCTTTGGAACATTTCTAACACTGATCTTTATTCCCCTGGCCTACAATGCGGTTGTCAGAGACCCTTTGGTACCAGAAGAGAAGGAAAGCCGCTTGATGCGCCATCTCAAAAACGCAAAAGCGACACTCTCTCTTGATAAAGCAAAAACTAGTAAACCATGAATCTACCTGAATTTGCCATAAAAAAACCGGTTTCTATCATTGTAGCCATGCTCATCTTTATCACCATCGGGGTGATATCAATCCTTAAACTTCCCCTGGAAATGATGCCTGACACATCTTTCCCCGGACTCATGGTACAGATCCCCTACCCTTCTTCTTCTCCAGAAGAGGTGGAACGCATTATCACAAGGCCCCTGGAAGACGTACTGGCCACAATAAACAATCTGGAAAGCCTCAGCTCCACTTCCTCCTCATCGTCCTCGAACATCCACATGCAGTTCAAGGGAGGGACCAACATGGATCTGGTCACTATGGAGATCCGTGACAAGATCGACCTCGTCCGTAATGACCTTCCTGACGACATCGAGAATATCCGCATCCGCCGTTTTTCATTTAATGACCGGCCTGTGATCAACTTCAGCTTAGCTTTACCCGGAGACCTGGATAACCTGTATTACTGGTCGGAAAACTACATCACACAGCAACTGGAACGGATTCAAGGAGTGGCCAACGTTGATATCCGTGGGATCCGCAACAAAGTTCTGACCATTTACCTTAAGCCCGAGGTTTTCTATTCATCCTCCATCCGCATAACCGACCTGATCAGCACCATACGCAACAACAACATAAATATTTCAGCCGGGTACGTAGAAGAGGGCCCCATGCGCTATGTGGCTCGCGTTCCAGGAGAACTCAAGATCCTGGAAGATGTAAAAAGCCTTCCTGTCAGCAACAAAGGACTGACCATTGCCGATGTCGCTCGAGTGACTTACGATTATCCTGTCAAAGAGGAATTCAACCGCCTGGACGGGAATGAAACCGTACGTTTCCAGATCTACCGTGCATCTAATGCTAATATCGTGGATGTATGCAACAACGTCAAAGACATTATGGCAAGCATCAAGGAGACGGAACCCGAGCTCCAGAATATGAATGTTATTTTCTACCGAGATCAGTCGGAAGACATCCTCAGGAGCCTCAAAGACCTTACTATTTCCGGCATTATCGGCGGCCTTATGGCTGTTTTCGTCCTGCTCTTCTTCCTGAGAAAATTCCGGAGCACCATCATCATCGCCATCGCCATCCCCATGGCTATAGTGTTCACCTTCAGCCTCATGTACCTCTACCGTACTGTATTTAGTGCGGACATCACTATCAACATCATTTCTCTCAGCGGACTGATGATGGCTGTGGGAATGCTTGTGGATAACAGTGTTGTGGTCCTGGAGAATATCTTCCGGCTTCGGCAGGAAAAACAATACTCCCCGCTAAAGGCCTCCATAACAGGAGCAAGTGAAGTAGCTATGGCTGTCACTGCCTCAACTTTAACAACTCTGGTTGTGTTCATCTCGTTAAGCTTCATGTCCCAGTCTGGATTCGGCCGCTTCTTAAAAGACTTTGCATTAACCATCTCCCTGGCGTTAATCGCCTCTCTGATCGTTTCCCTCTCGTTCATCCCTCTGGCTGGAAGTCGACTGCTTGCCGGCAAAGCAAAGGAAAAAGCCCGCTGGCTGGTAAAACTAACGGCTGTCTATGAGCGTATCATTAGTTTCACTATCAAGAACTGGAAAACCAAGCTTTTCGTGGTTGGTCTGGCTGTTGGAATCTTTTTTACTTCATTCCAGATCTTCAAAAACATCGAACAGGAATATATGGCTACCAGTGACGAGCGGGAGATCGATATCTCAGTCTATATGCCCCGCAGTTTTACTCTGGAACAAATGAAAGTCCTCTTCAAGAACTACGAGGAAATACTCTTGTCCCGGAAGGAAGAGCTATCTATCAAATATCTAACGACAGAGTTCGGTGTGAGGCGCATGCGGCAGGGACGATTCAGCGGGGGACTTGAGTTGGCTCTGGAAGATAAAGGAATGTCGGTGACCGAGATTAAAGAAAGACTCAAAGAACTGCTGCCCATACAAGCCGGTATTACCTACGAATACGCGCAACGTTTTGGCCGTGGCGGGCACCACAGAGGAATCACAGTGGAACTCATCGGCCTCGACTACACTAAACTGACCGAGCTTGCTCCAATGGTTATCGAAAAGCTACGGACAGTCGAGAATGTGGAGGATGTAACAAGTGATCTGGAGGGTGGAGACACACAAATCATGGTCGAGGTAGACCGTCAGAAAGCAGAAAGCTCAGGAGTAAGCAGTCAAATGGTTGCACGGACTATTTCCTCTTCTCTATCTGAACGGCCCATCGGAAAATTTAAAACTGAAAACCGGGAGATCGATATCATCTTAAAGATCCGGAGAGAGGACGGGTTCTCTGAAGAAGACCTCCGGAATATCAGCCTTCCAACCCAGTCCACAAGGATTCCAGTCTCCGCAGTATCAAACATCACTTACAGGATGGGATCAACCTCTATCCGTAAGGAGAATAAACAATCAAAATTGATGATCCGGATCAACACCAAATCCCAGGGGATGATGGGCATATCCAACGACATCGGCAGGGTCATGAACACAATTCAATTCCCTGACGGTTACTCATGGAGCCTTGGATCCGGGTGGAGGCGTTTCCAGGAATCCCAGGGGGAGTCCGGCCTTGCGATTATTCTCGCTCTTATTTTTATCTATATCATCATGGCTTCGCTTTTTGAGTCTTTTGTGCATCCGTTAACGATCTTGATGACAGTGCCTCTGGCATTGTTTGGAGTAGCTATCCTCTTCTCTATAACGAACATTACACTAAATACAACCTCCTATCTGGGACTTCTGGTTCTATTCGGGATTGTAGTGAACAATGGCATCATCCTCATCGACCACATCCGGATACTGCGTAAATCCGGGATGGGCAAGAATGAGTCCATCGTGCAGGGAGGCAAGGACAGGATGCGGCCGATCGTTATGACAGCCATTACCACCATTTTTGGAGTACTGCCGCTGGCTCTCCCCTTTTTGCTGCCCCAATTTTTTGAGGCAGTGGGGCGTAGGGCACAGATGTGGGCACCCATTTCTGTGGCAATCATCGGCGGGCTGACCACATCAACCTTTTTCACGCTGATCTTTTTGCCCACATTCTATTCTATCTCGGATTCCGTAACTTCCAGGGTCAAGTCCTTCCTTGGTTTCAAAAACTCCAATATCTAATTTATACTCAGGGATCCTTCTCATAATAATAGGGATAAGTTATAGGGACAGGCCCCATTTTATCAAATGTCATAACGAGTCCGAAGAGCCGCGGCAATCCTGTTTTTCACGTAGGGGCTTGATGAAGAGGCTGTCTCATAATTTGTTTATAATTCATCATTTTTATTCAAAATAGAGGGATAAATAATTATTTGAGAGGAAACTTGATATTATCATCGCCTGGATAAAATAAATTCTTTTTTAAAGCTTAAAAAGTCTCGTATATTCTTCATTTAAAGGGCAAATACATAGACTCCATCTACCCATCTACTGAAGAGCTTCTTCAGATTCACTGTTGTACACAGCAATTGCCACTGTGCATCTACTGATCCTAGCCCTCTAAAGGTCCATCTAGAAAATTTATTATTTCTTTTTATCCATCCGAATACAGGCTCAGCGATCTTCTTCCTTCTACTAAGCAATTCCTTCTTCCCTGCATCTTTTTGTTTCTCGACCTGCCTGAGAATACATTCATCATATGGTGTTCTCTCTATTGACCTTCCTCGTTTATCCTTACTGCATTGGAAACGAAATGCACAGTCTTTTGCTTGCTTACATCTATAAATCCTTGACTTGTATCTCTCCCTTTTACTCTCTTTCTCAAAAATTAAGCTGCAGCCTTTCGGACATATGTATACATTTTTCTCTGAGTCATAAATAAATTTCTTCTTACCGAATGAATCATCTTTTTTAGCAGGATAACTGCCCACATTTGCCGGAATATTTACCAATACGGAATACCCTTTCTCCTCGGCTTTTTTAAGTTCCTCCCCTGAAAAATACCCGCTGTCACTTATCGTCTCCTCTGGAATCCCCCCAGTATTCTCCTTTGCCTCATCAAGCATCCCTGTTAACTGGTGGTTATCCAATCCCTCTGATGTCACTGAAGCTGCTACAATAACCTGCTTCTTCTCATCTATCACAGCCTGCGCATTATAACAAAAATCAATCTGCCTCCCATTCTTCATCATCCTTGATTCACTATCAGTGAGATTTAAATGCTCTGTCTCTCCCTCAGCTAATTCATCCAAGCCTTCCTCTACTTCTTCCTTCAAGGATCTCTTCTCATCCTGGGAAAGCTCCTTTATGCCGTCGCTTATAAATCTCTCAAGCTCCTCCTTATCTTGCAATCTCAAAGGAAGCTTATATCCAGGATCACAACTCTCCTTCTCTTCGTTCTCCTCTATCTCATCAAATACATCATCTAATGACTCTTCCAGCTTCCCTAAGAGAGCTTTTAGGTTTTTCCAATGAAGTGAACGCCTCCGAGAAGCATCCGCAACTATTTTTGTGCCGTCTATCGCCTGAAGAACTAAACCTACCAGATCACCCTTTAAGGCAACCTTTACAGAGTGAACAAATACCTTTTTTAGCACCTTGCGGTTATTCCGGAAAAATCGCCAAAGTGTATTATGATCAGGGTAGTGCATCCCAGTTAGCCAGATCAAAGGCAGCTGGACTTTGCAGGCCTTCTCCAAGCTGCGCGTACTGTAGATCTTCTCGAAATAACCGTGTAACCATATCTTTAAAAGCATATCATTTGAGTAATTCGGACGCCCCTCTTCACTCTCCCTCTCTCGAAATCCCATTCCCTCTAAATCCATTGAATCTACAAACATCCTTATGAATCTAACCGGATGATCCTCAGGTACCCAATCTTCTAATGAGGGAGGTAAAACATATTGTTGATCATAATCTGCCTTTATCTCATTGCTCATTGCTCTTCCCCATTCCTCTTGTTTCTATGTTAATCAGTAACACAATATATTATACTATATGTTGAGTTTTGAGACAGCCTCTGAATCAAGCCCACAATATTAAAAATATAGAGAAACGCCTCCTTCTCTTGTTTTTTTATTCATTTATTTTTTTTACTCGTCCGAATTTCCAGTAAAGTATTGGCATCACCAGCAAGTTGAGCAAAGTAGAACTGACTAAACCTCCTAAAATTACCAAAGCCATGGGATGTTCAATCTCCTGTCCGGGGCGATTTCCTCCAATTACGATTGGAAGAAGTGCAAGAGCTGTTGTTAATGCCGTCATTAAGATAGGCGCAAGCCGCTCTTTGGCTCCCTGTATAATCAAATCGATGCTAAAAGAATAACCTTCTTTTAGCTGCAGATGTTTATAATGACTGATGAGCATAATGCTATTTCTTGCAGCTACACCAAATACTGTAATAAATCCTATAAGAGACCCAAGTGAAAGCACTCCCCCACTTATAATGGCAGAAAGAACACCACCGATTAAAGCAAAAGGCAATCCAGCAATGACCAATAATGCCAGCCTGGAAGACCCAAAATCTGTGTACAGGATCAAAAAGATACCGATGAGTACAAAAACAGAGAGGGCTAAAATCCGCTGCCTGGATGCTCTCTGAGCAGCATATTCCCCTAAAAACTCTGGATGATAACCTCGAGCAAAGGGAATCTTCTGCACTTTGCTCTCGATTTCCCGGGCAACACTTCCAAGGTCGCGACCTCGCACATTGCAGGTCACCTCAGTATAACGAGATGCCGACTCACGCGTAATTTGATTCGGAGTCGGGGCTATAAAAACATCTGCTACTTCGTTTAAGGGGACCAAACCCCCAGTGGGTGTCTCTATTCTCAATGAACGCAGTGTTTCTATGTTGGAACGTATGTGCTGGGCGCCCCAAACAACCACATCAAATATGTTCTGGTCTTCATAAAATTCTCCAACCTTAGTTCCCTTCATCAAAAGTGTGACCACACGTCTGACTTCGCCTGCTGTTAATCCAAACTGGACAGCAGCTTCTGGGCGAAAATGCACCTCCACCTGCGGTACCATGATTTGCGGTTGTACTTTTAAGTCGATAACTCCCTCTGTTTCAGCAATTGCGGCTCGCACCTCCTCAGCTTTTTGGCGTAGAATATCAAGATTTTCACCGTAAATGCGCACAACGAGTGTTGCGGCGGTACCTGTTAAAACCTCCTTAATCCGCTCACGCAAATAAGTCAGCAAATCGCGGTATAAGCCTGGATACCCGTCAACAACTTCTTGAATTTTACCTACAATCTTTCCATAATTTACATCCTGATCGAGGCTGATCCAGAGTTCTGTAAAATTTGGACCCACAACTTCATCAGAAACTTCTGCCCGGCCGATATGTGCTCCAAAATTCCGAACCCCCGGGATAGAGCGAAGTTCTTTGCTTACACGCACAGTGATCCTTTCCATTGCTTGTAAAGATGTACCCGGTTTTTCAACCCAATGCATCAGAAAATCATATTCTTTAAAATTAGGGAGGAACTCTTCGCCCAGAAAAGGAATGACCGCCAAAGTTAGAACAAGAGCACTGGCTGTAATAGCCAAAGTTTTTCTCGGTTGGGTTATCAATTTAGGTAATATCGCCTCATATCTCGTTTTAAGCCACAACAGGAAAGGAGATTGCTTGCGCTCTACTGCCCGGGGCAAAAGCATCATAGAGAGTGCCGGAGTGAGGGTCAACGCTACTAACAAGGAAGATAATATAGCCAAAACACAGGACAACGCCAAGGGACGGAAAAATGCACCTGATAATCCTTGAAGGAAAAACACAGGCATAAGCACAAGAACAACAATCACGCTGCCAAACATAACCGCACTCCGCACTTCCAGAGAAGCGTTGAGCACAACCTTAAAGACCGAGTCAGGATTTCCGGATGTCTTATTGATTCGAAGACGCCGCATGATATTCTCGACAACGATGATTGCATCATCTACAAGCACGCCAAGGGCAATTATAAGGCCGGCAAGAACCATGGTGTTAATGGTTCCACCCCGATAGTTCAATATGAGTGCAGCAATAATCAGTGAAGTTGGGATCGCAAGAGCACTGATCAAAGCAGTGCGCCAGTCGTTGAGAAAGAAGGCCAGCACTGCAATCACCAACACACATCCGATGAGCAAAGCACGATTAAGATTGCTGAGCGACATCTCGATAAAAGTTGCTGGCCGAAATATTGTAGAATCAATTTCTATATCTTTGAGGCCAGGACGCAGCGCATCTAAAACATCCTCAATTTTCTGCGTCACCTCAAGGGTATTCCCCCAGGGCTGCTTTTCCACAATAAGTAATATTCCGGGGCCATCGTTTATCACCGCATCCCCTATCGGAGGTGGGAATCCTTCAACGAGTTCCGCCAGATCACCCAATTCTAATGGCACGCCGTTACGGATAGCAACTGGCACATGGGATAAATCTTCCGGTGATTGAACAGACAGTGTATGAGCAATCGCAAGTCTCTGATTCGGTGTATCAATAAATCCACCGCTACTGATTTGTACTGCTTCCTGAGCAGCGCGGACAATGTCGTTTGTAGTTACTTCATGGGTGTATAAATGGTTCGGATCAATGAGCACTTGAATCTGGCGGTCCCGCTGCCCCCAGATAGCGACATTGGCTACACCAGGAATCGCCATAAGCCGTGGGCGAATCGTCCACTTGGCGACAGTCGTCATTTCCACTTGAGACAGTTTTTCTGAAGACATACCGATTTTCAGGACGCGGCTGGTGGAGGATAGTGGAGAAAGTATGACCGGTGCTTTAGCCACTGCCGGCAATCGTTCCGCGAGTTGAGTTATACGTTCCTGGACGAGCTGTCGTGCCTCCATTAAATCAGAGCCCTCTTCAAAATAAAGCACAACGGAAGAGAGGCCAAGCACAGACTTTGAGCGCACTTTCTGCAACCAAGAGACACCATTAAGAGCATTCTCAATCGGCACTGTCACTAAAACTTCAACTTCGGATGTTGAAAGTCCGGGCACTTCAGTCTGGACTTCAACCAGAGGCGGCGCAAATTCCGGGAATACATCGAAACGAGCCCTGCTGACAATATGCGAACCGGCAATTAGCAAGACCACTGTAAGGACTACAATCGCCACACGTAGACGGAGAGAGGTTGATACGAGCCATTTCATCATTTTCCCACTCCAAATTCAGTTCCAAAAATTTCAGCTGCTCCAGCGACAACCACTTGATCACCAACTTTTAAACCACGAGCTAAAACAACAAAATCATTCACGATATGGCTCACTTCAACACGACGGCGTGAGTAGACGTGAGGAGCAACTTTTGTATACACCCAACTCCCGCCGTTGATGTCATACAGGATTGCTGAAATGGGCACAACAAGGCTATCCTCTGGAGATTTCTGTAAAAGCGAAACGCTTACTTTTTGACCGATACGGAAGAACCTGTCGTTGTTGGAAATCTCGAAAAAAAGATCAGCTGAAGCACTCCTGGCATCGCTGAGAGGAGGGCCTTGTACCGGTCTTGCTAAAAGTGAGAGCAAATCCTGACCTGTTCCCAGTGGTTTAATAGAAGCATCTTTCTGGAGATCGATCTTAGCCAAATCCCCAACGTATACAGGTACGCGTACCCAGACAGGATTTATACTCGCGATCTCAAACAAGACTGTTGATGGAGGAACAGTTTGTCCCGGAGCTACAAAGATTCTCTGGAGAACTCCCTCTACAGGTGATTCCAGCACAAGCGTTGAGGCATTTCTCGCTGCTACATCTAAATCGGTACCACTTAATAGGTTCATCCGGGCTGTTGCTGTCTTCAGAGCCGCTTTGGCCCTGGTTAACTCAACCTGAACCTCCTCAAAAACTTTTTCACTGATGGCTTTACTGGCTAATAGTTGTTTGGCACGCTCGGATTGTGCTTTTGCAACTTCCAGCTGTTCTTGTTTTACTGTCACTTCTTCGCGTGCCCCCAGCAAATCTTTTTCCGGCGGTAACAATAATAAGCGCAGTATCTCCTGTCCGCGCTTCACAAATTTCCCTGCGATTGGGATCTCGCCAACTTCCGATTTAAGCACTGTTCCGGCAACAGGGGCAGCAATTCTAACTTCATTTCCTGGAACAGCAATTATCTCACCTCCAAGTTTTAAACTTCCCGGGAGTTTTCTGTTTATAACAGTTGAAATCTTTATCCCTAATCGCTCCTCTGCTTTAGGAGAAAGAGTAACGGTTGAAAGTTCAGATTCTTTTTTTGCATTCTCTACTTTTGCAGGGGGTTGTGATTTATCAGCAGATTGATGGTTTTTTCCGCAGGAATAGAAAACTATTAATAAAACAATAAATAAAAATTTCCCAAGCTCCGAAAACTCCAATTTTACCTCTCGATACATAATTCCCTCCTCTAATTAGTTATAAAATCGCTCAAGACCTCAATTTTTTTATTCAATCAGCTTAAATCCCAGACTGTGTCTGAGACTTGCCTCAGCCCGATGCATATCAGCCTCGGCTTCAGCTTCGCGCAACCGCGAATCTAAAAGCTGGTGCTTGAAATCAAGAAGTTCCAGATACGAAATTTCACCAACTGAATATGCTTCTTCTGCATTTTTGGCGGCTGTCGTCGCGGCAGGTAAAATATCGACTCGTAGTATTTTTAAAGCTATTTGTGCCGCGAGGAAATTAGTGTGCGCTTCCAGCACTTCTTTGGCTATACGATGTTTAATCGCCATATACTCTCTTGCTGCTCGCACCAATTCAGCTTGAGCTCGTGAAATTTTTCCAGTATTCCAATTTAAAATCGGCAATTCCAGCTGCACTCCTGGGCCCATCTCAAATCCTTCTTTTCCTTCTCCATTTGCATCAAGCATAGCGGTAAGCTTAAATATTTTAGAACGTTCCCACCCCACTCGATTCCCTGCAGCTTCAATCGCGATCTCAGCAGCGCGTAAATCCGGCCTGGCCGCAAATGCTGCAGTGAGTAAATCAGAAGGTTGGTTTTTGAACTCAATTGAAGCAGGAGAAGGAGAAAGCTGAAGCGAAACATCCTTTAATCCAAATCCCAGGAGTGTTTTCAGTCGCTCTTCGGCGATTTTAGCATCCCGAGCCACGCGAACAGAAGCTTCCTGTGTTCTGGCGGCTTCCAGATGAAATGCGGTTTCTTCTAATCCACTTATATCCCCAATTCTTAGGCGGGCAGATGCAATGTCTGCAATCTCACCTCGAAGAGCGGCTTCTTCTGCAACAATTTCTGCCTTTTCGCGGGTTAAAACGAGCTCAGTATAGGCTATCATAACATCACGGATAAGGTTGAGGCCGTGCTGGATAAGATTATCTGCAACATGTTCAGCGTTAAGCTTTGCTACTGCAACACGTTTTGGCCTTTGCCAAAAGAATTCAACCGGCAAGTTTAATGTCGCCTCAGCCTGTTTCGGGCCTAATGGAAACAGCAGTGATAACACAGGATTGCGAAGCAGACCGGCTTCAATCAAATCAGCACGAGCAAAACCAATCTCTATCAGGTCAGCTTGAAATTGAGCGTTATTCCACAGTGCACAAGCGACAGCTTCATCTTCGGTCAGACCATCATCTATTAATACATTCTCTGGCAGCTTAAAAACTCCTTCCTCCTCCAACAACCGGAGTTCATGGCCAGTTCGATTGTTTATTGAATTTGAAACATAAGACTCATCATGAATCGTATGTACAGAGCAACCGGTTAAAATTACAATCTGCAAGACTAAGATTTTTTTGAAAGAAATAAATTTTTTACACATAGTCTTTAGATCCTCCTTGAATTTTCTTTCTATCCTATATAAATGTGTTGATTCCCTTGTACAAGTTAATCTATATTCCCTTTGATATCCCCAAGCACACATACCTCATATTTTATAGACGAAAAATACTTAAGATTTCTTCCTTCAACTAAATCCTGGTCTTATTCTATATGTTGACATAAATGTGTCAATCAAAGTCTGGAATTTCATAAATAAAAATTGAGCCGGGATTCCTTTCCTTTTATGGAGATTTTCAATTAAAATATAATACTTGGATTTAAAAAAGCCAAACTTATCAAAAAAGGCTAAAATAGGAACTTAATATATTCCACGGAGGGAACATGCGTAAAAAGACACATCTTGGCCGCAGGAACTTTCTGAAGACTTCTGTCTTCGGGATGTTTGGTGCCGGCATGGCCACCAAAACCGGATGGGCTCAAGAAAAAGAAAGCACCCAGGAACAAAGTAAGGAAATAAAAGATAAAACTCAGCCCAAGATCAAAGGTTACCGCATCCTCGGGCGCACGGGCTTTAAGGTCTCAGACCTCGCGATTGGTTATATTCAGGATGAAGGATTGATGAGTGCCATGCTGGATGCCGGAGCAAATTATATCGATACAGCAGAAAGCTACCCCGGTGCCCACAGCACAATTAGCAAAGTGATCAAGGGGCGCGACCGCAAATCACTCTTCATTACCACAAAGATGTTGATGGAAGGAGATACCTCAAAAGAGGGATTAATCAAAAGGGTACAAAAAGCACTTCAAGAGCTGGACACCGAATACGTTGACTGCATGATGATGCACATGCCGGATAAAATCGAAATGCTGAAAAACGAGGCATTCCACGCCGCCATGCAAGAACTTAAGAGCGAAGGCCGAATACGGTTCGTGGGCGTTACCCACCACGGCTCGTTCTGGCTCAGGGGCCCGGAAGAAACCATGGAGAAGATACTTCTGGCTGCTGCCGATGACGGACGGTTCGATGTTTTCCTCTTCGCTTATAACTTCCTGAAGATGGACCAGTCAGAGAAGGTGCTTGAGGCTTGCAAGGAGAAAAATATCGGAGCAGTCTTGATGAAGTCCACCCCAGTTTTTAAGTATTACGTCATCAAGTCACGGCTCGAAAAGCTTGAAAAGGAAGGAAAGGATATCCATCCCCTCTACAAGGAAGGTTTAAAGCGGTACAAAGACAAGTTTGATAAGGCAGAACAATTTGTCAAGAAGTATGGCCTTCAAAATCCAGATGAGATAAGAGAGGCAGCCATCCGGTTCGTGCTAAACAATCCCCTTGTTAACACGGTCTGTTGTTCCCTTAATACCTACGACGAGATGGAGAGGATTCTCCCCCTATCCGGGTCAAAACTCAGTGACTGGGATAAGGCAAAGCTAGCTGCTTACAAGGAAAGCTGCGGCGAACTTTACTGCCGCCACGCCTGCGGATTGTGCGAGCCCCGCTGCCCACAGGGTGTTCCTGTAAACACGATCATGAGATACTTCCATTATTTCACAGCTCAGGGACGGGAGAAGGAAGCCATGCTGCAGTACGCTGCTATCCCAGGTGAAAGGGCAGATTCATGCCACGAATGCCAAGGGTACTGCGAGGAAGCTTGCCATTACAACGTCCCTATCCAGGGAATGCTTTTACTTGCACATAACCAACTTTCAATGGTTTGATAAATCAAGTTTCTACAACTTTATATAGTGAGATTGCCGCGCTGCGCTCGCAAAAACAATCCCTAAGCGGAAGATTATTTTTTTTCTTCCTTTTTCATTTTGTTCCAGTCAGGAGGTGTGGCACCCATAAGATGCTTGACAAAAAAGTCACGCCGACGCCTTTCTCCGTATTCACCGCCCGATGAATGTCCAATTCCGGGGAGCACCAGGAGATCAAAATCTTTTTTTGCCTTGATAAGAGCGTCAACGACCTTGATTGTCGACTCTGGAGGCACATTAGTATCCACTTCACCAACAATCAGCAGAAGCTTACCTACAAGCTTGTGGGCGTTAGTTACATTGGACTGTTCCGCATAATGGGGGCCAACAGGATAACCCATCCACTGCTCATTCCAGACCGCTTTGTCCATCCGGTTATCGTGGCAGCCACAGGAAGAAACAGCCACCTTATAGAACTCTGGCTGGAAAAGGACCGCTGTGGTTGAGTTCTGTCCGCCTGCCGATGTCCCATAGATTCCCACCCGAGAGATATCCATATAATTATATTTCTCTGCTGCGGCCTTAATCCAAAGGATGCGATCTGGAAATCCCGCATCAGCAATGTTTTTCCATGCCACATTGTGGAAGGCCTTGGAACGGTTGGCAGTACCCATGCCGTCCATCTGAACTACGATAAAACCCAACTCTGTCAGTGCTTGCTGTGTTCTGTCTGCACGGAAGTTTTTGGGTACGTGGGAACCGTGGGGCCCTGCATAAATGTACTCTATCACGGGATAGCTTTTTGTAGAGTCAAAATTTAAAGGACGGTAGATCACACCCCAGATGTCTGTTGATCCATCCCTTCCTTTGGCAACAAAAGGCTCTGGTTTCTTCCAGTCGGCAGCAAGAAGATCCTGGATGTCTGCCTTCTCCAACTCCATTACAATATTTCCATCTTGAGAACGGCGAACAACTGTGACCGGAGGAACATCAATTCTTGAGTATGTATCTACAAAAAACTTTTTGTCATGGGAGAAGGAGAGATAATGATTACTATGCTCTGGCGTAAGGTTGAGAAGATGAGTCCCGTCAAAATTAATCCGGTAATAATGGATCAAGTAGGGATCCTCCTTCGGCTCCCTTCCGCTTGCCCGAAAATAAATCTGGCGCGCCTTTTCATCCACATGAGTAATACCGCGGACTACCCATTCTCCTTTTGTGATCTGGTTTTTTAGTTTACTTTCCTTTGCGTCGTAAAGGTAGAGATGCCGCCAGCCATCCTTTTCTGAGCTCCAAATAACTTCATCCGCCGAGCTGACGTACTCGAGGTAAGTGTTGTATCGGTCGATAAATGTATCCGCTTTCTCCTCAATAATCATTCGGACAGCACCGGTACGGGCATTGATATGGTAAACCCGGGCGAGTTTCTCCCCTCGCTCCTGGTAACGAAAAATAAAATCTTTAGAGTTTTTGTTCCAGACCGGACGCCGCATCCCCCAGGGAGCTGGATTCAGGAAAAGGTTGACCTTAACAGGCTGTTTGTTTTCAACAAAAAAAATACACGGCCGGGGAATATCAAGGACATCACCAGGGAGCTGGTATGTTCGAGATCGCATCCTGGCAAGGAACTGATCCTTGGGTGAAGATTCAATAAGATGGACGGTTGACTCCAGTCCGCGTTTGAGCTGGAAGACAACGATTTTCTTCGAATCCGGAGACCATACTATACGCGCATAATATTTATCTTTAGAGCCGTCTCTTGATAAGCGGAATTCTTCCGCCGTCTCGAAAGAGCGAACAAACAGATTAAAATCACGGATAAAGGCCAGCCACTTTTTGTCCGGAGATTTCACCTCCTCACTTCGGCGGGGTTGGTCAGACTCTGCAGCTTCCTCCCCCTTATCAAGGCGTTTTGTCTTAAGATCATAGGTCCAGTAGTATCCATAAGCCTTAAAAGACACAGCCTGCATATTTTTAACAAATTCAATAGTCCGGAAGGGAAGAGAATCAGGCTTTACCTCCTTCCCGGTTGCCTTGGCTAAGTCCTGCACCAGTTTTTTGTGATCAAAGACCGGTTTTTTTCTCTTTTTCTCTGCATCTACAAGAAAAAACATGTCGCCCTCACGGGTGTGGGCACGGTACCAAAAACGGTGGGACTCCTTAATCCAATCCGGGCGGTCGGCTGCGTTATAGACCAGGTTCCCTAGCTTGGATCGGTAGCTGTTTGCCCGTTCGTAATCTTCCAGCTTTCCTTGAGCATAATCCAATATCGGGAGAAGTACTAAAACCGCTAGTACAAAACAAAACAATTGATTCTTTTGATTTTTCTTCATTTTATCCTCCGTGTTTTTGTTTTATAACATACTAGAGATTTTTTTTTCATATATATCTCATATTAATCCATATTCCCCATATTAAACACAAAAATCACTTAACAATGTCACCCTAAGTTGGTATTATATAACAAGATATAGGTTGAAAATGGTAGAGGCTGCCATAAGCAAGGAAGTATTTGTTATTCCAAAGAATCCAATTTAGAAAATATAGATAATTGACAGAATCCGACAACACAGGACTCCACGTTTGAAAAATGATATCTGGTGGGTCGATATAAAGGTCATTGAAAACTTAAGGCCAAAGGAATTGAAATAACAACAATAAAGGAGAACATTGCTTTGGATAAAATTTATTTTAAGCTCCAGTCATTAATACTGATGATTTTATTATTAATCAACTCGTGCACTGAAAAAAGATTATCTACTGAGGAAATTATTTCGAGATGTGCCGAGGCTATGGGAGGAATTCATCATATAAACAATCTAAAAACGATAAGAACGTATGCCGTATTTCCAGATCATGGTGAGCATCCTCTTCTTTTCGAAATAAAACGACCGAATCTTTCACGCAGCGCAGGTGGAAAACTTGTATTCGACGGAAAACGTGCATGCTGGATTCAAGGTATCAATGGAGACTCCAAACCAGAACTGGTAGATCCAGAAGAATGGAAAGACTTCGAAGTAGAAATAGCCTTTGTTTTTCCCGCAATTTTCGAATACCCACCCGAACTCATAGGGGTAGAAACAATTGACAGACGTGAGTTTTACAAGCTGAAGGTAACGTTACCTTTGGGGGCCACTATCATATATTTTATAGATAACGAGACATATCTGATCGTTAAGGCAGCTGCGAATTTTAAAATGAATAATAATGAGGTTAATCCCTATCGGGATTACTTTGATTATCGAGAAGTGAATGATCTTTATTTGCCCCATGGTTTTACTTATGGATCACGTTACGGCCAAATTAAGGGATGGGTAGAATCGTATGAAATAAATATTCCTTTCAATAACGATTATTTCAGAATTCCGGATGATGGCAATTAAATTGACTTTTTTATTTTTAAGACCCAGAATGCAGACATATTATGAGGGAGAAAATTCTATGAAGACATTGAAAATAACAATAAGTTTCCTTCTCGTCTTGATTTTTTTGATGGCACAGATTACTTATTCAAACCCAGAAAAAAAGAATAAAAAAACAGCACTACTTCTAATCGATATCCAGAACTTCTATTTTCCCGGGGGGAGGCTTCCCCTAGAAAATCCTGAGAAGGCAAGCTTGAACTCCCAGAAAATTCTAGAGTCTTTTCGAGAGAGAGGCAAACTTATCGTTCATATTAAACACAATGCCAAATCAGAAGCAGAGATCCACAAAAACGTGGCCCCTCTCAAAGAGGAAAAGATTATCTCAAAGGATTATGCCAACAGCTTCAAAGATACCGGTCTTCTGGAATATCTGAGATCCCATAAAATCAACCACCTTGTTATCTGCGGAATGATGACCCATATGTGCGTGGAAGCTGCCACTCGTGCAGCTAACGACCTGGATTTTGATGTTATTCTTATCGGTGATGCCTGTGCAACAAGAGATTTAAAATACGGAGACAGGGTAATCAAGGCTATGGATGTCCATTGTTCAACTCTGAGCTCTCTCGACGGTTACTATGCAAAAGTTTTGAGTACAGAAGAATATCTGAAGTCTTTGGAGAAATAAATCACTTACAAGATCAAAATCTGAGCTATCTTCTACTTCTCCTTGGTGCCCGGATCCAACTGCCATTCCACGCAACAAGATCTTTATCAAAATCTTCTATGTCCTCCACCACAAAAAGGCCTGCCTCTGGATTGCTTGGGCTAAACTTCCAATTATCTTTTTTTCCATCCCGGCCATAAGACACAACAACAAAGTCATCACTAACAGCGCCAGAAATTCCATATTTTCCACTGCAGGCTTTTCCACAATAAACTATAAAATTGTTTCCCCAGGAATCTTTTACAGGTAGAATTTTTACATAAAAAGGACTTAAGGCTTTATTAAATTCACTATTCCTATCATATATCCCATCTTGTTTAGGTGTAATCCCGTTATCAGTAACATAATCTGCAAGGGATCCGGAAATAACAACCATATCTTTCATGGAGTTTTTTTGCTTCGCTTTTTGCACAGCCGTAATAGCATTCGGAACGGCAACAGCAGCCATTATCCCTGTTGCCTGGATAGCTGGCATAAGGACAAGAAGCTCTAAATCCATAGCGTGATTGGTGCTGTAAACCAGTCCTTCATCTGAATTTTGCAGAACTGCGAAGACCGCCATATCTTTGGGTAACATGTCAAATAACTCCTTTGCAGCTATACCTTCATCTTTTATCTCTCCGGATACCTCCATGGCTTTTTTCTGGATATCCAGGATATTATGAAAAAGCCTTGATCCGATAAAATCAAAGCCATTCCCTTTGAGTGGAATATTTTTTGACAGTTCTTTAAACTCTTGGGTGGCGGTAAGACCATTTCCATTCTCCTTTGCCGCAAGCATAGCCTCTATAATGCTGGGGGAGGAAGCCAGAATGAGCATATCATCCGTTTGAACAATTTCAGGTTTCAGAGGCATGGGCATGGGGGGAACAGGAATAGTCAGTTTCTTGCTTCCCTCTTCCTCTGATTTTTGGGCAGAGGGAAGCTTTGTTTCCAGCAGGTTGAAGAAGGTATCATCCTTGACATAGAATACAAGAGCCAGTCCGGGCTCGGGGATTTCTAGAGGAGTTTGCCCTATAGGAATGGTGAATTTTTTTTCACTGTCGAGAGTCAACAGATATCCTATCCTTCCGCTAAAAGAGTCCAGCAACTTATCCAGCTGAATTCCTTGGCCCTCCAGCAGAGGCTCCAAAGACAGGACATTTTTCTTGAGATCGGGGATGTCGGATGCTTCAACCTCTTTTTTTATCCACTGCCACAACATATTCAACCTAAAATCGATGAACCCGGCCAGCACTGTATCCGCAGGCAGCAGTTTTAGTCCATCCAGGTCATGGGATTTCTCTTCTAAGAGCTGCCATATAAGTCCTTTTCCTTTCTCTTTATAATGGTGCACTACAACTTTACTGTGATTGTAATTATTTTTCATAGTTACGGAGCTCATCCCTATACCACTGATTTCGGTCAGGCCACATTTTTTTATCATCCCGAAAACAAAATCAAAAATCTTCAAAGTCTCCGTATTCTCCGACTCATATCTGGTGGCTTCTGCCTCAATGATTTTACGCAGCTTTCCACCAAATTCATCCACGAACTTTTCAACCCTCTCTGTGCTGACGTACAGGTAAAGATTTCCTCCTTGATTCAGTTTGGAAGTGACTTCATCATAACTATTTTCTACGGCTGACTTTATTTTTGGTTTTCCCTTGCACAGAGTAAGAGACCCTACTAGTGCCCCGGTGACAAGTACAATTAGTAAAGAAATCAGAATTTTTTTCATCATCAAACCTCCTTCTATGTATTTATTAACCTGAATTATTCATAAAAACTGCCGACACTATTTTTTTTATCATTCAAACCTTCTCCAATGGTCAAATTTTTAACTTTATGTCGGCATTTTTTACCTTTCAGGCGAGCCGATCTTACCCCATCTGCTTCGTTGCAGGGCATTCGCGGTGGAAAACCACAGCTTCATACCCTGCGCCTCGCACTTGCGGCAATCTCAACTCGTGAATAACACAGGTTTTCCTGAATTATTCATTAAAACTGCTCGTGAATAATCCACGATAATTATTTTAATTTACATTATAATTATAAAAATACAGGAATTTTATTTTCGAACTGCAAACAATTTCCCAACGTTTTTTATTCAATTTCCTCTTACTGACCCTTTTTATCACTTATATCACAGCAAAATCACACAGTCAATCACAAAGAAATCGATTTAGAAGTGGGCTTGATAAATCAAGCCCCTGCATAGAAATCGAGATTGCCACGTCACTTCGTTCCTCGCAATGACATTATAAAAGTGTTACCGAATTATTGAGTAAGTACACCTGTCCCTATTTTTTCGCCCTTTTTCCCCTCTATCTTATATGAATAATTCAGGTTAAACAGTTGTTTTAATAACATGCTTTAGTAAAAAGTGTGCGGCCGTGCCGCCGAGAGTATAAACCAGGGCTAGTGCTCCGAAGACGCCGGTCAGCCCGAACAGGGCAGACCCAAGATATGCCAGAGGAACATATAGAGCAATCATCTGAAAAAAAATCATTCCCGCTGCATGGAAAGGCTTGTTTAAAACATTCAAAACCGAAGTTGAAAGAACCAGCACTCCCTGCAGTCCAAATGCCAGGGAGACAATCCTGAGATAAAGCACAATCCCTGAAATGACATCCGGATTTCTATTAAATACTGAGGCTACAGGCCGGGCTACAACTGCCAGCAGAATAAACACCCCGAATCCCCAGGCTAGGGAAAATCTTCCGCTCAATCTTACTCCCTGTTTAACCCGCTCAAGCCTTCCCGCACCCCAGTTCTGTCCTACAAAAGGCGCAAGAACCGATGCCAGGGCCCACACTACAGCCAGGGCAAAGAATTCGATGCGAGAAGAGACCCCGTAAGCAGCAACTGCAGGAGTCCCATAGGCTGATACTATCCTGGTAATAAATCCTATTACCAGGGGAATAATGATTCTAGTTCCTGCTGCCGGCAAGCCTATATAAAGGACTCTTTTCCAGGAATTAATTACAGATTTAAAAGGCTTCATCACCAGAGTAATCATTCTGTCACGATGAGCCAAAACATAAATTGCCACCACAAATGTAATCGCCCGTGCAAAAACAGTCGTAAGGGCTGCTCCTTGCAACTCAAGCCGGGGGAAAGGCCCCAGTCCAAAGATCAATAACGGATCCAGGATGAGATTTACGCCCACAGCTGTCAGCATGATAGCACTTGGAGTTTTGGTGTCGCCCGTAGCCCGGATGGCATTGTTCCCTACCATGGGAACAACAACAAAGACCATCCCTAAATACCATATCCGCATATAACTTTTAATGAGCGGCAGCAGTTCAGGAGTCGCACCCAGCAGGCGGAATACAGGTCCTATAGTTAAAAGCCCGATGCCCACAAAAAATGCGACTATCAGGACAGCGAGGATCAGGCTGTCTGTGGTCAAACGCTTTACTTTTTCTAAATCACCTTCTCCAATAGCACGGGATATAACAGCGGAAGTGCCAATACCCAATCCCATTGCCAGGCTGTTTATCACCAGTACAACAGGGAATGTAAAACTCAAAGCCGCCAGTTCTTTTGTCCCCAACTGGCCGACAAAAAACGTATCAATCAGATTAAAAGCCACCATGCCCAGAAGGCCAATGACCATAGGCCAGGTTAGTTGAGCCAGGGTTTTACCTACCGGACCTTCTATCAAAGTTGCCTTAGCTGTATTTGCCATATCAGATTTTATAATCTCCTTAAGTATGAAGCAGAATAATAAAACAATTGACGTAACGATACAAATACATCGTCAAACAGTGGAAAACTTTTAGAGTTCGGGAAAAATATCCAATGCCCGGTAGTCGCACTCCATGGAGACTATGATCCACATCCTTACGAGGGAATCAAACGCCCACTTTCCTGCATCCTAAAAGACTTCCGGTTCATCTTATTAGACAACTGCGGCCACCAACCATGGATCGAAAGGTCCGCAAAAAACAGATTTTATAATGTCCTTAAGAGTGAAATAGAATAATTAACCAGTTGAACGTTGTCAGGCAGTCTTCCAGATCTACACCAAGTTCCAGCATGAACTGGAAAAAAGGCGGGATTTCCTATACCCATTTTTTGACTCGGTAGGTGAAAAGCCTCTTATCATAGGCAATCTTTGAAATACCCCAGCCTGTGCCTACTCAGATTTTGGCTGTCTTTCTGACATGTCAGGCCTCTTTCGTTAACTCTTCCAGATCAGATTCCGAAGGGTGGTTTGGAATAACCGCTATGGTCTTGCCCCTGTATTCGAATACCTGTTTGTCATCATCGGTCATCTCTGCGATGACCTCAGCTTTCGGCCCTTTGGACCGGATGGCTGCCAGTATTTCATCAACATCTTCTTCTTCCACCTGGACTACCATCCTCCCCTGGGTCTCACATATCATGATTTCTTCTGGCGTAATATCCTCAACCTTAACATGGACATTGGTTAAATCCGCTTTTGCACCAAAACCGCCATACCTTGCTGACTCACAAACAGCTGCACCGATTCCAGCTGCTCCCAAATCAGAGCAAGCTTTAACCTTACCAGTCCGAAACGCAGCCAGAGTTGCTTCCATTATCTGCCTTTCTTCTTCAAACAAAGCTACGGCAGGCCTCATCTCTTGAACAAGCCCTGCCCTATAGAGAGTGTCGTTACCGTCATTCCCGGTTTCGCCAATGAGTATAATCCTGTCTCCGACTGATTTGGCTGGCTTCGTCAGCGGCTTTTCAGTTACCAACTTTCCCACTACTGAAACGACAACTGCCGGGACTATATCTGAAAATGAGGTTGAAAAACCGCCACCAATAATAAAGACGTCCATGGCTTTGCACATGTCGCTGAGGCCTTTGACCATCAAATCAACTCTTTCTTTACTTGTCATTTCGATGCATTTTCCGCAAGTACATTTTCCGTCGAATCCACAAGGTCCAACAATCACCTTTTCATGCAAAGGCCGTGTTCCTATAAAATTCATGAGAAAAACCGGCCGTGCACCCATTGCAAGAACATCCCGCATCGCTCCTCCGGCTCCTGTTGCGGCAGCATCAAAAGGTCTCGGAACACAAGGAGAGCAATGGCTTTCCATCTTGGCTACAAAAGTTCCCTCTGTATCGGGAAAGTTGAATACAGCCGCATCGTCTCCGGGGCCTACTACCAAAGCATTTGGAAAAATCTTGTTGACCTGGCTGTTCAATTCTTCAATTGCCTCAAAGTCAATTGCCTTTTCGATATTGTGATGCAGATGTAAAAATAATGCATGCATCAATGCCTTTTCAATCGTGTTCATTTATTAACCTCCTCGAGGCGGAAAAATTTTTAAAATTAATTCAAAGTTGATAATGCATTAATATCCTATCAATATCCTTAATTATATTGCAATTAATATATCCGATTCTCTCTCTAAGCTTACGGAGCCCTTAAGCGCTTGCCTCTCATAAAATACAAAAATCTGAAAACTTTTTCCATAATATTATCATTGGAACTATACAAAGCCCAAAGATTAAAATAAACAAGAATAATTGGGACAGGCCCCATTATCCCTGCAAGGGACTCGTTATGACACATCAAATTGTCAAATGTTGAGACGCGACCCCTTTTTCGTTAAAAAAAGTGACATATTATACCTAAGACACTTAGGTATATCAAGGGCGGAATTTATGCTAGAAACACAAATAAAACGATTAAAACATCCACAGGAAGACTTGGGAATTCTTAATGAATCAATCCAAATAATGTCCGCTAACGATACAATCGATGTCCCCTAGCGAACACCTGATCATTCTTTCTATGTCACTCTTCTCCTGTTAGTCACTTTGGCACAAATTTTGCACATGATATTTGTTACATGGACAGGTTTATAAGACCATACAGGCACAGAATGCAACTTAGTCTAGAATCGATTCGTTATAGTCTCCAGGGAGCACATCTCGTTGCCTGTTCCCGGTTACGATAAGAATTAAGGAGGATGACTGATGCTTAAGAACTATGTAAAAATCGCTTTGAGGAACATTAAAAGGCATAAGGCTTATTCAGCCATTAATATTCTCGGCCTTACAATCGGGATGTCATGCTGTTTATTCATTACACTATGGATTTTTGATGAGCTGAGTACCGATAAGTTTCATAAAGATTCCGATCAAATCTACCAGACAATTGCAAACGGAGAGTACTCATCTTCGCCCCTGCCTCTTGCTCCTGCCCTGAAAGAGGAATTTCCTGAGGTTCTCCACGCAAGCCGATACGAAGGTTTTGGTAATCCTTTGCTGAGACGAGGAGAGAGAGCCTTTTATGAGGAAGGCATAAAGGTTGTGGACTCAGATTTTTTCAAGATATTCTCATTTTCTTTCATAAATGGCAATCCAGATACGGCTCTCGCAGAAGTCTTTTCTATAGTAATTTCCGAAGAGATCGCTCAAAAGTATTTTCCTGACGAAAATCCCATCGGACAGGTCCTGACCATGAATGATCAGGCCGATTTTACCGTGACCGGAGTGATAGAAAATCTCCCTCAAAATTCCACTCTTCAATTCAATATCGCCATCTCTTATGAGGTCAGGATATTAGCAGCACAGAACCGTGGACAGGATCCCTATTCCTGGGGGTGGTGGAGTCCAAACACTTTTTTAAAGCTTCAAAAGAATCTTTCTATCGATACGTTTAACCAAAAAATCACCAGTTTTTTCCTGAGAAAAATCGATGGGCGTGGTGATGAAACGCTTTCCATGCTACCCTTCACCGGAAGGAAATTTTTCCTCACGAACACCAAAAGTTACATTATTATTTTTTCGGCAGTTGCGGTGTTTATTCTCCTCGTGGCGTGTATCAACTTCATTAATCTCTCGACTGCACGTTCGGCCACCCGTGCCGGTGAAATCGGCATACGGAAAGTTGTCGGTGCAAACCGGAAAAGCCTCATCATTCAATTCCTGGGCGAATCTTTTATCATGGCACTTATAGCGCTTATCTCCGCCTGGTTACTAGTCTCGTTGTTACTTCCTTTTTTCAATACCGTAACGGGCAAGCAACTCGCAGAGAATGCGCTTATCCAACCTCCAATTCTCCTGATATTTATTGGATTGTTGCTCTTGACGAGTATCGCCGCAGGTAGCTATCCTGCCCTTGTGCTGTCCTCATTTAGGCCGGTTCAGGGGCTCAAAAAACACCTGAAAATTGGGCCCTCAGGTTCTTTGTTCAGAAAAATCCTCGTTATTTTCCAGTTTTCTATCTCCATCATATTGATCATCGGTTCAGGCATCGTCTTTAAGCAGCTCCATTACATAAAAACCAGAGATCTCGGTTATGCAAAAGAACAACTCCTGACTATCTCGCTCAAAGGAGAAAGCAAAAAATCTTATGAGCTCTTAAAAAATCGACTGCAACCAGATGAGCGGATTTTAGGTGTTACAGGATTGGCAGATGACCTTCCCTTTTTCGGCTGGACGACAAGCTCTATATCATGGGAAGGAAAGGATCCAAAAAAGGATATTCATGTTGGGTTTAACCTTGTCGATTACGACATTATCGAGACTTTAGGGATTGAAATGACCGAAGGCAGAGGTTTTATCAAAGAATTCACTGCAGATACCGAAACGGGCTATCTCGTGAATGAAGAATTAGCCAAATTGATGGGATTTGAGTCGGTTGTAGGGCGGCCATTTACTAAATCTAATAAACCGGGAAAAATCGTAGGAGTGATGAAAAACGTTCATTTTCTACCGCTCACTACTCTGATCAATCCGATTTTCTTTCAGTTAGACCCGAGTTGGGTGAATCACATGGTTATCCGAATCCAGACTGAAAACCTTCCTTCTAAGTTAAGATTTATTGAAAACACATGGAAAGAGATTATCCCTCTATATCCTTTTGAATATGAGTTTGTTGATGAGAGTTTCAACAATACGTACTTCAGCATTACGAGAATGAGCTCACTTACCAACATTTTTACTGCTATCGCCATATTCATCGCGTGCCTTGGCCTTTTCGGATTAGCCTCATTTTCAGCTGAACAGCGTTCAAAAGAGATTGGTGTCCGGAAGGTACTCGGGGCTTCTGTCTCGGGAATTTTCCTTATGTTATCCAAACAGTTCACAAAATGGGTGCTCCTGGCGAATTTTATTGCCTGGCCTATCGCTTACTACTTAATGGATCGGTGGCTGAATAATTTTGCCTACCGTATCCATATTAATATCGTGACGTTTCTGTTATCCGCCACGGTCATATTGGTTATTGCTCTGCTAACAGTCAGCTATCAGTCAATCAAGGCCTCTCTTGCCAATCCAGTCGATTCACTCCGGTATGAGTGAATGTAATAATGTAATAATGGGGACAGGCTTCACTTTCTCATTTTCTGCGGAACTTTTCAAAGAGCCGTCCGTTTTATATAATGAAAGGTTATAGCTTTTAACATAAACATATTTACATGTATTTACATGTTATCTATCTCAACCAAGAAAGGAGGAAACGCATGATACGAAAAAGCCTGACTTTAGCTATTTTATGTTTATTTACTTTTCAACTTTTATACGCCCAGATGCCAGGTGAGAAAAGCTACCATGACGAATCAGTCATGCCCGGAGGTAAAAAAGGTGAGCGCATCCAGTCATTAATTGCCACTGTGAATTCAAAGACTCCTGATCAGATACGCCGCTTTATGAATGAAGAATGTACTGAAAAATTCCGAAAATTTGCACCTATGGAACAACACATCAACGTATTCCTTAGCGTTAACCGCCAAACAGGAGGCCTTGACTTTCACAGCATCCGCACCTATGTCCCAGAACGCAAGGGAGAGACAGTAGTAATTCTTAAAGGCCGCAACTTCGATAGCTGGCAGGCTTTTGTAATAAGTTTCGACAAGTCAGAGAATTGCCTTATTGCAGGCATTAATTTTAATAACGCCCGTACGCCTTCAAATGTGAAAGAATCCAATCTTTCTGAAAAGCAATTTATCCAGATGACAAAAGATATACTTCAGCGGATATGCAGCCGGGATGTTTTCTCTGGGACCGTACTCATTGCCAAAGGCGACAAAGTTCTTCTCTCACATTTCTGTGGCGAGGCCAGTAAACGTTTTCACGTCCCCAACAACATAGATACAAAATTCAACCTTGGTTCAATGAACAAAATGTTTACATCCACTGCCATAGTGCAGCTAGCAGATAAGGGGAAACTCTCACTGACAGATACGATCGATAAGTATGTGGATGAGAGCTGGTTTCCCAAAGAAGTATCATCAACCATCACCATCCATCATCTGCTGACCCACACCTCTGGGTTGGGAAGTTATTTCAATAAAAAATACGCGGAGAGCTCCCGCGATCTTTTCCGCAAACTTGACGACTACAAAGCCTTGATCAAGGATGACAGGCCTGCTTTTGAACCTGGAAAGCGATTCAGCTACAGCAACACCGGCATGTTCATGCTTGGAGTGGTAATCGAAAGTGTGACTGGAGGGGATTATTTCGATTACATCCGGGAGAACATCTACAAACCGGCGGGCATGAAGAACTCCGGCTGTTACGAGATGGATTATCCCGTAGAGAACCTGGCCATAGGCTACAGCCCCGATAGTAACAGCAAGTGGGGCTGGCAGAACAACCTCTATAAACACGTTATCAAAGGTGGACCTGCTGGCGGCGGATTCTCTACAGTCGGTGATCTTCACCGGTTCGCTCAAGCTCTCCAGACAGGAAAACTCGTTTCAGTTGAATCTCTGAAACTCCTCTGGAAAGACCACTCAGGCGAGAATTATGGATACGGCTTCAGGGTTGCAGAGGAACAGAACGGTAAAGTTGTCGGCCACGGTGGAGGGTTCCCCGGTATTAATGCAAATCTTGATATCTTCTTAGATAAAGGATATATCGTTGCTGTTCTGTCCAACTATGACAGAAGCGCAAGTCCTGTTGCCCAAAAAATCAGCCAGCTGCTTGCGAGAGTGAAGTAAAGAATCGAATAGCATTGAATAACGCAACAGATTGAAGTTCACCCAGCATAATTAGTTATAAAAATGAGGCCTGTCCCCTATTTCTCCACGAATAAAAATGGTTAAATGTTTGTGTAGGAGTTTGATTTATCAAACCCGTATTGAAGATAGAGCGTAGGGGTTTGATTCATCAAACCCAACCCTGTTGAATAAATTATTTACTGACGAATAACCAGTATATAGGCTTGATGAATCAAGCCCCTACAGGAATTACAATGTCAAATGTTGAGACGCGACCCCTTTTTTACTTTTTTATAGAGAAGCAACTTTTTTTATTTGTTAACTTCTAAATAATTATAGAGATATTCATATATAATGATTAAAACAAAACTATTCACATATAATAACTGATACTATGGAGGTTATTATGAAACGTTATAAACTGTATGTCCTTTTTCTCATTCCTTTTACCATTCTTGCTCTGCTCAACTGTAACCTGTTGAACCTAGGGAAAAAACTTGAGAAGGAAATTCCAAAATTGATGGAAAAGGCAAATATTCCAGGTCTTTCTATGGCTGTTATCCGTGATGGCGAAATTTTCTGGTCCGGTAGTTTTGGAGTACGAAATAGAGAAACAAATGAATCCGTGGATGAGAATACTATTTTTGAAGCTGCGTCACTCACTAAAACTATAACTGCCGCTGCTGCATTAAAACTGGTGGAGCACGGAGAATTAGATCTCGACAAGTCTCTTGCCGAATATCTCCCCTATCCAAAACTTGCAGGCGATGAGCGTTATAAAAAGATAACTGCCAGACATGTCCTTACACACACGACCGGCCTTCCCAACTGGGGAAACAGGCTCATCCGCGAGCCTGGAGAGCTTTATGCGTATTCAGGCGAAGGGTTTCTGTATTTAGGCCGCACAATAGCAAAAATCACAGGGATGTCTCTGGAAAAATTCGCAAAAAAAGAAATATTTGGGCCACTGGGAATGTCCAGGACCAGTTATGTCTGGAAAAACATCTATGCTGAAAACATTTCTGCAGGCCATGACCGTCATGGTTTTGCCAGTCAAAGAGGAAGGGCAACAGAGCCGAATGGAGGTGCGAGCCTTCTGACCACAGCACTGGATTATGCTACATTCCTTTGCTCAATAATGAATAATCAAGTGCTTGAGCAAAAAACCATAAACATGATGCTGACTCCCCATGTCAGAGTAACAAAAAGGAGAGATCCTGAACATAAATTAGATGAGTATGTTTCATGGGGATTCGGTTGGGGAATCCAGCCAGGAAAAAAAGAAAACGGATTCTGGCACTGGGGTGACAACGGGGAACTCAGAGCATATACAGTTTCTTACAGGGAAAGAAAAGAAGGTCTTGTGTTCTTTGCAAATTCCGAGAACCTGTTCCTTATTGCTGAGCCGCTCATCTCTCTTGTTCTGGACGACCCGCAGCACGCATTCAACTGGCTCACTTATAAACGCTATGGCGACCCTGAATGGACCGCCCTAATGACACTAGAAAAGACTTTTCTTGAAGAAGGCGAAAAAGCTGGCCTGGACAAAATGGAAGAGATGAAGAGTCAATCTCCGGATATTCTTAAGATAACTAATCTTAACGACATTGCACAGTATCTGGCAAGCAAAGACAAAACAGAAGAAGCTGCGTCTATCTTTAAATGGGCAATTGATTCAGATCCGAAGTCAGTTATCGCCTGGGCAGGCCTCGGAAGGCTTTATCTTGAAATGGGAAAAAACATCGAATCTCTTGAATGTCTCCAAATGGCACAAACACTGGATCCTGAAAATTCATTTGCAAAAATGTGTATCCCCTGGGTCAAGGAAGTCATTCAGGCAGAAGAGAAGCCAGTTTTGATTCCAGAAAGGCTGCTAAAAAAATATGCCGGCGACTATGGGCCCCGGCGTGTGTACCTCCGGGAGGACACATTGTTCTACAAGAGGGATGGAAGAAAGGAGTACAAGTTAATGCCGCTTACTCAAGATACATTTACTCTAGTAGGTTACGGTGTCTTTCGCCTTCGCTTTGTCCTGGATAAAAATGGAAACGTGACAAAAGCTACAGGTATATACCTTGGTGGACGTACCGATGAATCACTGCGTGATAAAATCAAGTAAACTCCGTCTCTTACTTATAAGATAGAAAAATGGGGCCTGTTGTACTTACTCAATAATTCGGCAACACTTTTATAATGTCATTGCGAGAAGCGAAGCGACGTGACATTCTTGTAAGATAAAACTGTAGGGGTTTGATTTATCAAACCCACCCCTGTTGAATAAATTATTTACTGACGAATAACCAGCATATGGGCTTGATGAATCAAGCCCCTACATTTGAATCAAACTCCTACAAAATAAAAATTGTAAGATTGCCGCACTTCGCTCGTAATTACACTTCCAAATGTCAAATGTTGAGACGCGATCCCTTTTTACTTTTTTAACGATCCCCTTTTTTACGAGATTTATTTTAAGATCCAAATTCAGACTTAATAATCTCTTAATTGTTTAATGTGGTTAGCGGCATCTCTGCCAGTCCGAGTCTCCGTAGAAGTGTTCAAGTTCATTCCACAGATCCTTGGTGTCGCAAACCATGATTATTAGATCTTGCTTTTTTCCTCCCCGGTCCTGAACATAATCAGGGATAAGGAGTTCCTCCCTAAAGCCGAGTTTCCTGAAAATCCGCTGAGCGGCAATTTGAGGTCTCATCATCTTGACAATCACCTGCTCTACTTTTTTTTCGACCGCAAGAAAATACATCTCTCTCACCAAAATCATTCCCAGGCCTTTTTGCTGAAATGGCCTGGCTACGATAACGCGGAGTTCTCCCTGGTGCTTGCGCCATTCTTCACCGGAAAGCTCAAGAGCTCCGTCAGCAATGATTTCATCCTTGAATAAGGCAATCAGACGAAAAACATTCCCCGCCTTTGTTAGCTCAATCCTTTGCTCAACAACCTTTTTATCTGTAACATCAATCCTCAAATACTTCTGGTCTTCAGGTGGAAGTGTAGAGTAGAATTTCATCAGTTTGTCCAGATCATTGACATGAAGCCCCCTGATTAAAATCTTTGTTCCGTCTTTTAAAGTCTCTTTTTTTTCCATCGAGAAAAGCCTCCTTCGTACAGCGTTCAAAATATAGGAATGAATTGAGTAAATGTCAAGCCTCTATATAAAACTGAGATTGCCGCGTCACTTTGGACTCGTTATGACACGAGGAATTTATGCCTGTCATAGAAAAATGGGGCCTGTCCCCATTTACTTCCCTGATTTAGAAGAGAAATCCTATGTAGGGATAAGGGATTTATCCACTTTATTGTATTTGATGCTTGACAATATGTACAGATGTACATATAATATAATAATGTTATTTGAATGGGATAGCAAGAAAGCTATTTCCAATCTCAAAAAACATGGAGTGGACTTCGCAGATGCAGTAACTGTATTAGAGGATGAAAGGGCCATCACAATACTTGACGACTACCCTGATGAGGAACGTTTTGTTACCATCGGTATGGACTCTTTCGGCCGTATTCTCGTAGTTGTCTACGCTTGGCACGATAGCCGGATTCGTATCATCTCGGCCAGGAAAGCAACAGCCAAGGAGATAAAGGAGTATAAAGGTTAATCCAATGAAAAAAGAATACAATTTTACTAAAGGGAAAAGAGGCCCAGTAATCAAAACTCCAAAGGGAAAAACACGTATCACTATCCGAATAGACGACGATATCCTCGACTGGTTCCGACAACAGGTGCACAATGCAGGCGGTGGGAATTATCAAACTCTCATCAATATGGCTCTGCGAGAATACATAAGTTCAAAAATAGAATCGCTCGAGGAAACTCTCCGGCATGTTATTCGCGAAGAACTATCAACCTACGACAAAAAAGCCAAACGTTGATAGATAATTTTACTTATCCAGATTTAATCAGTGAGATTGCCGCGTCACTTTAGACTCGTTATGACACATCCAAATGTCAAATGTTGAGATGCGACCCCTTTTCTTTATTTCTCCAGCATGGGATCACGGCGAACAAAGACCTTTCCTGTGTACGTTTTGCCGTTAACCGTGATCTTAACAGCGTAGGTCCCTGGCTCAGCTATAGCGGCACCTATTCCCCTGCCAAATCTACGCATGAAGCCGCTGAAGCCTATCGACTCAAAGGCTTTTCTTTGAATCGCCATTGCCTCTCTGTAAGTGAGACCTTCCTGTTTGAGTTGTTCTAGCGCCTTTTTTACGGCTTCTTTCTGTTCTTCTTCAACTTCCGGCCTCTGAAGAATTCTATCCATCATTTGCTGCATCTGAGTGAGGCGCTGTTTCAGCTGCTCCGGTGTAGGATCAAACTGCATATCCCACATCAGGCGGTTGACTCCTGCTTCCGGGTTCTTGAGAGAGAAAGTGGTTTTGAGTTCTCCTGTCGCGTCCGTGATCTCGATACTCACAGGACCGGACGGCTTGTCCTTGAGATAAAAATTGATCGTTGCGCCTTCAGGAGGATTTTCCCCCTGGAAAAAGAGGTTGCCGCGCCCGTAGCCTCCTCTTCTAATGCTTAGCCACTGAGTGCCCGGCCGATCGTTCTCAAAAAGAAACATCTCTGAGGACATAACCTCGTCTGTAGCCTGCTGAAGCGGCGAGATATCATCAAGAATCCATATGCCGCGCCCGTGAGTCCCCGCGATCAGATCATTATCCCGGGGATGTATCAACAGGTCATGAAAAGCCACGGTTGGCATATTGAGGCTAAGGTTATTCCAGTTCTTGCCTCCATCTCTTGAGAAGAACACGGCGAATTCAGTCCCGACAAAGAGGAGGTTTTTGTTCTTCAGGTCTTCACGAATGACATATACCGGTCCTCCATCTGGGAGGTTCCCGCTAATATTAATCCAGGTTTTGCCGTAATCCGTGGTCTTGAACACATATGGTTTAAAAAGATCGCTCCTGTGTCCATCAAAAGTCAGGTAGCATGTTCCATCAGCAAAATGTGAGGCTTCAACGCGGCTCACCCAGATTCCTTCAGGGACATCCGGGACGTTTTCCCGCACATTCGTCCAGGTGCTCCCTCCGTCTCGTGTCAGCTGAACATTGCTGTCATCCGTGCCGACCCATATGAGGCCCGGTGTGATCGGTGATTCGGATATGGTGGTAATGGTGCAGTGTGTTTCTGCCCCCGTCTGGTCGAGAGTGATTCCTCCAGTGGGTTTACTGTGTTTCTCCGGGTCATTGGTCGTAAGGTCAGGACTGATGATCTGCCAGTGATCTCCGCGGTCAACCGATTTAAAAAGGTGGTCTCCACCGAAGTAAACCGTGTGGGGATTGTGAGGAGAAAGGAGGATTGGGGAACTCCAGTTGAAACGGAAAGGAGATCTCCGGCGACCGAACATACTTGGCTGCGCTTGCTGCCGGCTGGCCTGCTGTGCTTGCGCCTCGCCTTCCTTCTTGCTTGTCTTCGGCAGGTGATCTTTCCAGTTGTATGTATTCTGCTGTGATGGTCGGATGCGGGTGGTCTCCCGTGTCTCCACATTTACCCGCATGATACTCCCGCCCTGGCTTTCGCCGTAGACAATGCGCCAGTCTGTGGGATCATTCTGTGTGTAAAAGCCGTCTCCACCGCCGATATTGAACCAGAAATCCGTAAGAATCGCGCCTTCCCGGCTCATGCTGGGACCAGCCCATGTTCCGTTGTCCTGCAGGCCGCCGTAAACATAATAGGGGTCCCGCAGATCCGCGCTTACCGCATAAAACTGCGCCAGGCAGAGGTTGTCGAAGAAAATCCAGGACTCGCCATGATCATGGGTAAGAGATGCGCCCCCGTCCTGTCCCACATAGAATCGGTTCTTATTAGTCGGGTCGATCCACATGGCGTGGAAATCGGGATGGAGTCCTCTTATTGTCTTAAAAGTTTTTCCCCCGTCTTCGGAATACTGCATGCTGGTTGCCAGATAATACACTAGCTTATCGTCAAACGGACTAATATAGATATGGCTGTAGTAGAACGGGCGGACGTTTGTCCGGTTCATGTACTTCCATGATTTACCGCCGTTTTCGGACCTGTAGATCCCGGTTCCGAGTTTCTTCATATCTTTGTAATCGGGATTGGGTTTTTGCTCTTGACCTTCCCGGATCGTCCTCTGGGGTTGAAAGCTGTGCTCAACCACAGCCATCAAGACCTCCGGATTTCCGCGGAAAATGGCCAGCCCAATTCGTCCGAGGTCCCCGGATGGAAGCCCTTTAGTCAGCTTCTTCCAGGTCTTTCCACCATCTACTGTTTTAAAAATGCCGCCGTTCGGGCCCCCGGAATCAAAACGCCAGGGTTGGCGCAGCCGCTGCCAGAAGCTGACATAGAGGACATTTGGATTCGTCGGGTGCATAACAAGGTCAATGGCACCGGTTTTTCCGTCATCCGGCAGTCCGTTCGTGAGTTTGTTCCAGGTTTTTCCACCGTCCTTTGTCATGAAAAGACCACGGTCCCCTGAATAGCCCCAGGTGTGGCCTGTCGCTGCCACATAGACAATTTTAGCATCAGTTGGATGGGTAATAACACGGCCGATCGTATGTGTGGTTTCCAGGCCCATCCGGGTGAAAGTCTTTCCGCCGTCAATAGATTTATAAATACCGTCACCCCAGGCAATGCTGTTCCTGCAGCATTCTTCGCCTGTGCCCACCCAGATAATATTCGGATCTTTCTGAAAAAACGCCACATCTCCTATAGAAGCAGAACCGTATTTGTCGAATATCGGCTCCCATGTCGTTCCCGCATTCACGGATTTCCAGACGCCTCCGGATGCACTGGCGCAGAGGACCTGGGTGAAGTCCTTGTCTAGAGCTTCAAAATCCGAGATGCGGCCGATCATGTTAGCCGGACCGACATTGCGCCACTTGAGGTCCTTGATCAAGCTTTCCTCCGAACTCTGGGAAAAGAAGAGACTTGTTACTCCAAAAACAAGGCAGAGCATGAGTAATACCCGAAAAGTTTCCTTAAAATGTAAAGTCATCCTAAACCTCCTGGATTAAATTATGTATGTGTTGAAATATTGTTTAAACATAAAATGAGAAATTGTTTGAACATGCGATCAGCCGATTTTTAAACATGCAATGTGCAAATATTCAAACATGTGAAAAGCCATTATATAAAAAAAATCGGATTATTCAAAAGGAATTTTGGGAAGAAACAAGTCTCTTTATACGTTTAACTGTCGAAGGAGGTTTATTAGGGGATTGATTCATCAAGCCCCTAAAATGTCATTGCGAACGTAGTGCGGCAATCACACAATTTGTATAAATTATTTATTTCACAACTTGTGGGTTTGATAAATCAAACCCCTACGTAAATATAACTATCGTATTTGATGAATCAAATCCCTACAAAATAATGACACTTCATATTGTGAGATTGCCGCGTCACTTCGTTCCCCGCAATAACATATGGGTGGGTTTGATAAATCAAATCCGTAAAACAGGGACAGAAAAACAGGAGATGTTCCCTTTTTCGCCAATTTTCACCATTGACCGTTAAATTTTGCTGTGCTATATGTTACGCACGATGGCTGATGAGGCAAAACGTTCAGAGCCCTCTCTCCGGAAGGCTCTGGGCGTCTTTGACGGCATTGCCATCCTGATCGGGATCACCATAGGC
>JADHWO010000058.1 GCA_016783445.1 Candidatus Aminicenantota bacterium | reverse complement strand
TCAATACCTTCGTTATCGCAGACGTTAACGTCGTCTTCCCATGATCTACATGCCCTATCGTCCCTATATTTAAATGCGGCTTCGTCCTCTCAAACTTTGCCTTCGCCATTTCCCTTTACCTCCTATTCGTTGCCTTAAATATCCAAATTTTATGTTTAACCAATTTATTACCTAAAAACGGAAATTCTCCCTTCAATTCTTGCGATTATATCGTCCATAATCTGAGGCGGTGTTGGTTCATATCGAAAAAATTCCATGGAAAAAATCCCTCTTCCCTGAGTCAGAGTACGAAGGGTTGTTGCATACCCAAACATTTCAACGAGGGGAACAACAGCTTTTATTACTCTCGAGCTTCCTCTCATTTCCATTTTCTCAATCTTTCCTCGCCGTGTGTTTATATCCCCCACTATATCTCCGATGTATTCGTCTGGAGTAACAACTTCCAAGCTCATGACGGGTTCAAGAAGAACAGGATCTGCTTTAGAAGCAGCATCCTTAAAAGCCAGAGATCCAGCAATTTTATATGCAATAGAAGAGGAATCAACTTCATGATAAGAGCCTTCAATAACCGTTACTTTCACATCCGTAACAGGAAAACCAGCTAATACTCCTGTTTCCATCGCTTCTCCAACACCCTTCTTTACAGAAGGAATGAATTCTTTCGGAATAGTTCCTCCTTTTGTGTTATCGACAAATTCGAATCCTACTCCTCTTTTTAGTGGCTCAATAACAACTTTACAATGACCATACTGCCCTCTTCCACCTGTCTGTTTAACGTGCTTTCTCTCTCCTTCGGCAACAGTTGTTATGGTCTCTTTATAGGCAACTTGAGGTTTCCCTAAATTCGCTTTGACTCCAAACTCTCTCTCCATGCGGTCCAAAAGAACTTCTAAATGTAGCTCGCCCATACCATAAACTAAAGTTTGTCCTGTCATGGAATCCTGCATGACCTTAAAAGTCGGATCTTCTTTTGTGAGTTTCTTCAGAGCTTCGGCTAACTTAGAGTGCTCTCTTTTTGATTTTGGCTCGATATGAGCAGATATTACAGGCTCGGGAAATTTTATCGGCTCGAGAATAATGGGATGGTTCTTCAAGCACAAGGTATCACCGGTCGAAAGATTTTTCATAGATCCCATGGCAACAATATCTCCAGCATAAATCTCTTTAATATCCTTCCTTTTATTCGAGTGCATCTCTAAAAGACGAGGAATTCGCTCTTCCTCATCCTTTGTCGCATTAAAAGCCCAGGAACCAATCTTCACCTTCCCGGAATATACTCGGAAAAAGGAAAGAGAGCCCACATAAGGGTCATTCGTAATTTTAAATACCAGTCCTGAAAAAGGCTCATCATCAGAAGCTCTTCTTGTTTCAATATCAAAAGTACGGGGATGGTGTCCTTTTACTGGAGGAATATCCTGAGGCGAAGGCAAGTAATCCACAACAGCGTCTAATAAGGAATGAACGCCTTTGTTTTTAAAAGAAGCCCCAAAAAGGATAGGAATAAACTCCAGGGAAATCACTCCTTTTCTAATTGCTTTTTTTATTTCTTCGGAAGATATTTCAGTACCATCCAAGTACTTTTCCATAATGCGATCATCTATATCACTGAGTTGTTCTAACATCTTGTTTCTTTTTTCCTGGGCTTCATCCTGGTATTTATCTGAAATGGCTCTTGTTTCCAACCTCGTTCCCAATAAATCACCTCCCCAGTCAATTTCCTTCATTTCCACAAGATCAATTACTCCCCTGAATTTCTCTTCTATCCCTAATGGAATCTGAATGACCAGAGGATTAGCAGAAATCCTCGTCTTCATCTGCTCTATAACCCTCTCAGGGTCCACTCCGACTCTATCCATCTTGTTGATATAGGCAAGTCGAGGCACCTGATATCTATCAGCTTGCCGCCAGACTGTCTCGGATTGAGGTTCTACTCCCCCCACTCCACAAAAGATGATGATTGCACCGTCAAGAACCCTTAAAGAACGCTCAACTTCAGCTGTGAAGTCCACGTGTCCTGGGGTATCAATGATGTTAATCCGGTGATTTTTCCAGGAACAGGTCGTAGCAGCTGAAGTGATTGTTATCCCGCGCTCTTGCTCCAAAGCCATCCAATCCATAACCGCAGTGCCTTCATCGACTTCTCCCATTTTGTAAGTAATGCCTGTGTAAAAAAGGATACGCTCTGTTGTGGTAGTCTTCCCCGCATCGATATGGGCCATGATCCCGATATTTCTGACCTTTTCGATTGTGTAACTTCGAGTCAAATCTGCGCTCCATTTTAATTAAAGTTAAATTCTCTCTTTTTATAAGGGAAACTACCATCTATAATGAGCAAAAGCTCTGTTGGATTCAGCCATTTTATGGATATCTTCTTTTTTCTTAAAAGCCCCTCCTTTACTATTCGCAGCATCAAGAATTTCAGCTGAAAGTTTCTCTATCATGCTCTTCCCCGCTCTTTCTCTTGCATATGTGATCAACCACCTTACTGCCAGAGAAGACGACCGGATTAAAGGAACTTCGACCGGAACCTGATAAGTGGCTCCTCCAACTCTTCTTGATTTTGTCTCAAGTAAAGGCCTTACATTCTCTACGGCTTTTTCGAATGTCTTCAGGGGATCTTCCTTAGATTTCTGTTTAACCTGTTCCATAGTTCCGTAAACTATTTTTTCGGCTAAACTCTTTTTTCCCATTTTTAAAACAGTATTTATAAATTTGGATATAAGGGTACTGTTATAAAAGTGGTCTGGTTTAGGCTTCCTCTTTTTTACAGTACCTCTTCTAGGCATATATAACTCCTTTATTTAGCAACTCTCTTCTCTTTTGGTTTTCGGCTTCCATATTTGGATCTGCCTTTCATCCGATCCTCTACTCCTTCACAATCCAAAGGACCACGGATCACATGATAGCGGACCCCAGGCAAATCTTTAACTCTTCCTCCTCGTATGACAACGATAGAGTGTTCCTGGAGATTATGTCCTACACCAGGAATATAGCCTGTTACTTCTATATTGTTTGTCAATCTAATTCGAGCCACTTTTCTCATGGCTGAGTTAGGCTTTTTCGGAGTTGTAGTAAAAACTCGAGTACATACACCTCTTTTCTGGGGACATCTCTCTAAAGCCGGAGATTTACTTTTATATTTTTTTGGCGTTCTACCCTTTCTTACCAGTTGATTAGCAGTTGGCAATGCAACAACTCCTTAATAAAAAAAATTTTACCCATTCCGAACAAGAAAATCTCTCGAAACGAATGTGAGGATAATAGCAAAAACACTTTGCTATGTCAAGGATTTTAGGGAACTTAGAGTGAAATCTATCTCCTAAGCTGAAGGTCTATTTCCTTCTCAGCTTCCTCCTCTTTTCCTGCTTTTAATTCCATATTTTGATAGTGTTTGTAACCGGTTCCTGCAGGAATAAGCCTTCCCATAATGATATTTTCCTTCAACCGCCTCAAATAGTCCACCTTACCATAAAGGCTTGCCTCTGTTAGAACTCGAGTTGTCTCCTGGAAGGAAGCCGCGGATATAAAACTATCTGTACTCAACGCGCTTTTTGTAATTCCCAACAGGAGAGGTCGAGCTTTAGCCGGCTTTCCGCCCTTTTTGATAACTTTTTCATTTTCCTCTTGGAAAACAAATTTATCAACTTGCTCATCGACTAAAAATTCTGTATCACCAACTTCCTCGACTTTTATCCACCGCAACATCTGACGAATGATAATTTCAATATGCTTATCATTAATAGGGACTCCCTGTAATCTGTAGACAGACTGGATTTCTCGCAGAAGATATTCTGCTAACTCTTTTTCACCGAGCACTTTCAAAATGTCATGAGGATTCACCGGACCACCCATCAAAGGAGTTCCTGCTCTAACTCTTTCTCCCTCGCCCCCGCTCAAATGGGCTCCTTTAGGAATAAAGTACTCCTTCTCTCCACCTCTCTCGTTCTTGACCGTTAACTTCCTGTGGCCTCTTACAAGACCACCATACTCCACGGTACCATCGATTTCAGAAATAACAGCTGACTGCTTAGGTTTGCGGGCCTCAAATAGTTCCTCTGCCCGGGGGAGACCTCCTGTAATATCCTTAGTCCTGGCAACTTCTCGAGGTATTTTAGCCAGAACATCCCCTGAATGCACTTTATCCTGGTCGTTAACTTCCAGATTTGCACCGGAAGGAAGGAAATATTTCCTGAGTACTACAGGCCTATTTTTTTCATCTTTTTTTCTTTCACTCACAATTTCGATGCGGGGCTGCATTTTTTCATCTTTAGGCTCAATTACAGCTCGAGTCACCAACCCTGTAAATTCATCCTGAATCTCTTCCATGGTCACTCCGAGAGCAACGTCATGGAAGTTCACAACTCCAGTCTCTTCAGTTAGAATGAATGTACTAAAGGGGTCCCACTCGGCAAATTCCTGCCTTGCCTTTACCTCATCACCCTCTTTAACAAGAAGTTTAGCTCCATAAGGAACCTGATAATGTTCAATTTCTCTTCCCCTGTGGTCAAGAATCACAATGTTTGCACTCCGGTTCACAACAACTAAAGATCCTTCATTACTAATTACAGAGTTTAGGTTGTTAAATCTGATGACTCCATCATTTTTTGCCTCAAGTTTGGATCTCTCCGCTCCTCTCATCGCAATTCCACCCACATGGAATGTTCTCATGGTCAGCTGAGTACCAGGTTCTCCAATGGATTGTGCGGCAATAATACCGACAGCTACTCCGAGATCAACAATAGTACCTGTTGACATGTTACGACCATAACAAAGTTTGCAGACACCTCTATTTGACTCACATGTCAGCAGAGACCGAATTTTAACCTTTTCAATACCTAATTCTTGAAACTTCTGGGCAATCTCCTCAGTAATCTCCTCATTCGTGTCCACAATAGTCTCATTTGTATCAGGATGCAGAACATTCTCCAGAGAAGTTCTGCCAACAATTCTATCCACAAAAGGCTCAATAAGTTCACCATTCTCGACAATGGCGGTTACATTTATACCTTTCAGAGTCCCACAATTTTGCTCATCTATGATGACTTCCTGGGAAACATCCACTAACTTCCTGGTTAAATAACCTGAATTTGCAGTCTTCAGTGCTGTATCGGCTAAGCCTTTACGGGCTCCATGAGTAGAAATAAAATACTGCAGAACGTTTAATCCTTCTCTCAAGTTTGACACAATGGGTGTTTCAATAATCTCGCCTGAGGGTTTACTCATGAGACCTCTCATTCCAGCCAGTTGGCGAATCTGCTGCTTGTTTCCTCTTGATCCGGAATCAGCCATAACATATAGAGAATTCAACTCCTTCCCTTCAAAGCTTACTTTACGCATCCTCTCAATCATGGCACTGGAAACTTTATCTGTGACAGAACCCCATATTTCAACAACTCGATTAAAACGCTCTCCAGCTGAAATTGTGCCCTCTCTATAAAGTTTTTCAATTCTTTGGACTTCTTTATGTGCTCTTTCAACTAATTCAGGTTTTTCTTTTGGAATGACAAAATCATCAATCCCCAAAGAAAAACCTGCATAAGTTGCATAATTAAAACCCAGCTCCTTCATTTTGTCAAGAATGTGAATGGTGGGTTCAAGTCCTACCTTTAAATACGCATAAAAAACTAAACTCTCAAGTCCTTTTTTCTTCAGCATTCCGTTAATAAAAGGGATTTCATCAGGGAGAATGCTGTTAAATATGATTCGCCCAGGAGTAGTCTCTACTAGCTCATTATGAACTTCACCAACTGGACAAATCAAAACGGCTTGGTCATCGTAATAAGTAGATAGATTCATAAAAGACCCAGAAAAGCGCAATTTTATACTTGCATGAAGGCTAATCTCTTTATTTTCAAAGGCTAACAACACCTCATTTTCTGAGAAAAAAATCCGCCCTTCTCCCTTTTTTCCCTCTTTTTCTAATGTCAGATAATAACAACCCAGAACCATGTCCTGACTAGGGATAGCGAGAGGCCTTCCGTGGGAAGGGGATAGTATGTTCTGGGTAGAAAGCATCAATGTTTGAGCTTCGATCTGAGCCTCAACAGACAGTGGTATATGAACAGCCATCTGGTCTCCATCAAAATCCGCATTAAACGCAGCACAAACCAAAGGGTGAATCTGGATAGCTTTTCCTTCGACTAAAATCGGTTCAAACGCCTGGATTCCTAAACGATGAAGCGTTGGAGCCCGATTCAGGAGGATGGGATGCTCCTTAACAACTTCTTCCAGATAATCCCATACCTCAGGCCTTTCCTGCTCATGCCACTCTCTGGCAACCTTCACACTCGGAACCAATCCCTCTTTTTCTAATTTATGAAAAATAAATGGCTTAAATAATTCCAGGGCCATTTTTTTTGGCAACCCACATTGATTCAACTTGAGTTCTGGACCGACAACAATAACAGATCTGCCCGAATAGTCGACTCTCTTGCCAAGTAGATTCTGCCGAAATCTTCCCTGTTTTCCTCTTAAGGCTTCGCTTAAAGATTTCAGAGGCCTTCGATTTGCCCCGAGGTGCACCCGCCCCCTCTTTCCATTATCAAAAAGAGCATCCACAGCCTCTTGAAGCATCCTTTTTTCATTACGGATAATAAGTTCAGGAGCCTTTAATTCAATCAGTTTTTTCAATCGATTGTTCCGATTAATAACTCTCCTGTAAAGGTCATTCAAATCAGAAGTGGCAAAACGTCCTCCATCTAACCGGACTAAAGGCCTTAAATCAGGGGGAATAACAGGAACAACATCCAGAATCATCCACTCTGGTCGGTTACCTGATTTCTTGAGTGCTTTAAATACTCTTAATCTTTTTGCATAACGGAGTTTTCGTTGTTGAGATGCATCCTTTTTCATCAGCTCTCTCAAGTGCTCCGCTTCTTTATTAATGTTTATATGCTCAAGAAGCTGTTTAATGGCTTCTGCACCTAAGGAAGCCTTAAAATTATCTCCAAATTTTTCTTTTGCATCTTTATACTCCTCTTCTGTAAGAAGCTGCTTTTCTCCCAAAGGAGTATCTCCAGGGTCTATAACGATATAGGACTCAAAATAAAGAACTTTCTCGAGATCTTTAATAGAGAAGTCTAATATGAGGCCGATTCGACTTGGGGTTCCTTTGAAAAACCAGATATGAGCTACAGGAGAAGCCAAATGAATGTGACTCATACGTTCTCGACGAACCTTGGACTTAGTAACTTCAACTCCGCATCGCTCACAAATAATACCTCTGTATTTCATCCTCTTGTATTTCCCGCAGAGACATTCGTAATCATTTATTGGACCAAAGATCTTTGCACAAAAAAGGCCGTCTTTTTCTGGCTTAAATGTCCTGTAATTGATGGTTTCAGGCTTGGTCACCTCTCCCCAGGACCAACTTTTTATTTTCTCTGGAGAGGCGATGCTGATTCTGACTCGGTCAAAATCGACTTTAGGTTTTCCTCCAACAGAATGCCTTACATCCATCATTAATCTCCTTTTAAGATTTGAGGAACATCAATTCCCCAGGGCAAAATTTCTTCCCTTTCTTCTTTCTTCTCCAACTCTACATCCAGACAGAGACTCTGGAGCTCCCGGATGAGGACATTCACCGATTCAGGAAGTCCTGGAGTAAAGTCTAGATCTCCTTTAACTATTCCTTCATATATTTTAGCTCTTCCTTCTACATCATCAGACTTAACCGTTAAAAGTTCCTGAAGCGTGTAAGCTGCTCCATAAGCTTCTAAAGCCCACACTTCCATCTCCCCAAAACGCTGTCCACCGAACTGGGCTTTTCCCCCTAAAGGTTGCTGTGTGATAAGAGAATAAGGGCCGGTGGAACGGGCATGGATTTTATCGTCAACAAGATGATAAAGCTTCATAATATATACATTTCCCACAGTTACCTCTTGATCGAACAATTCCCCTGTTATCCCATCATATAGAGGGAGCTTTCCTGATTGAGGCAAGTTTGCTTTTTTAAGAAGATTTTTTATTTCTCCCTCTGAAATTCCATCAAATACAGGAGTCGAAATCCAGAGACCGAGATTTTTTGCAGCCCAGCCAAGATGAGCTTCTAATATCTGTCCAACATTCATTCTTGAAGGTACTCCCAGGGGGTTCAGGACTATCTCAACAGGCTCCCCATCAGGCAGACGAGGCATATCCTCTTCTGGAACTATTTTTGCAATAATTCCTTTATTCCCGTGGCGACCAGAAACTTTATCTCCTACAGAAAGTTTTCTTTTCATGGCAACGTAGACCTTTATAGCCTGAATCACGCCAGGAGACAGCTCATCACCTTTTTTAAGGGTATCAACTTTTTCTTTATGAATGGACTTAAGAGCTTCAATCTGGCGATTAACTTTTTTATCAATATCTCTTAACTTTTTATCTCGCTCTTGATTCGTTTTGAGCTTTAATTTTAATATTGCTTCTGCTCCTAAATTATTCAAAGTCTTCTCATCTAAGGGCTTTCCCTTCTTCAAAGCGAGATTCCCAAACTTTAAATCTTTCTCGATCTTTTCTCCCCTTATAACAATCCTCATCTTTCTCAACTTTTCACTTTCGAGAATACTTATCTCATCATCCAGGTTTCTTTTCATTTTGGCTATTTCTTCTTTTTCATTCGCTTTGGCTCGAGGTCCTTTTTCCGTTCCCCGTCGAGAGAAAATCCTTACATCTATGACAGTACCCTCTACTCCTGGAGAGCAATACAGAGAAGCATCTTTAACATCAAGAGCTTTTTCACCAAATATTGCTTTTAGAAGTTTTTCCTCAGGAGACAATTGGGTTTCTCCCTTAGGAGCCACCTTCCCGACTAAAATATCTCCAGATTTCACAATAGCTCCAATCCTTACTATTCCGTTTTCACTTAAATTACGAAGAAGTTCTTCCGGAACATTGGGAATATCTCTAGTAATCTCTTCAGGACCTAATTTTGTATCTCTAGCCTCTATGGTTTGCTCAACAATATGAACAGATGTAAAAATATCTTCTTTAATTAATTTCTCGCTGACAATAATGGCATCTTCAAAGTTATAACCTCTCCACGGCATAAAAGCACATAAAACATTTCGACCAAGGGATAATTCCCCCTTATCTGTACAGGAACTATCTGCAAGGATTTGACCTTTTACAACGCTATCACCTTTCCTGACAATTGGTTTATGATTTATGCAGGTATTCTGGTTTGTTCTTAAAAATTTTATCAGGAGATAAAGGTCTGTTCCCACTTCATACTCTTTGGCGTTTTCGCTTTCATCCACACGAATCAGGATTCTTTCCGCATCAACAAACTCGACAACTCCTGACCGTTTACAGATGATGACATCTTTTGATCCCTTGGCTACAAGGTACTCCATTCCTGTCCCAACCAATGGTGCTTCAGGCTTGAGGAGCGGAACAGCCTGTCTCTGCATGTTTGATCCCATGAGAGCACGGTTGGCATCATCATGCTCTAAAAAGGGAATTAAAGAAGTAGACAGGGAAACAAGCTGTTTGGGAGAAACATCCATATAGTCAATTTGGTTTCGATTTATAAGTTTAAAATCTCCGCCTTGTCTTGCACTTTGGAGTTCGTTGACAAAATTGCCTTTCTCATCAAGCAGGGCATTGGCCTGTGCAATATTATATTTTTCCTCTTCCCAGGCTGTCAGATAAAAACAATAGGGCTCTACAACAGGTAAACGCTTAGTGCTCACCTGCTTTAATTTTTCTGTCTCCTTAAGAAGTTTATCTTTTTCAACAATATCCCCAACTTTAAAAGAGCTCATCCCTGGATGTAGAATTTTCACATAGTCAATAACTCTCCCATTTTTAACTTTCCGGTAGGGAGTCTCTATAAAGCCAAAGTCATTAACACGGGCATAACAACTCAGAGAAGAAATCAAGCCAATATTGGGTCCCTCAGGAGTTTCAATGGGACAAATCCTGCCATAGTGAGAGGACTGAATATCTCTCACTTCAAAACCTGCTCTTTCTCGGCTCAATCCTCCTGGTCCCAGAGCACTCAATCGCCTCTTATGCGTAATCTCTGCCAGGCTGTTAATCTGATCCATGAACTGAGAAAGCTGAGAGCTTCCGAAAAATTCCTTCAGAGCAGCAATAACAGGTTTTGAATTAATAAAATCTTGAGGCATAGCGGATGCTAAATCTGTGGCAATGGTCATTTTTTCTTTTATGGTTCTTTCCATGCGGGTTAATCCGATTCGAAAGGCATTTTCCACAAGTTCACCTATAGAACGAACACGACGATTTCCTAAATGATCAATATCATCCAAACTTCCTTCTCCATTCCTCAGGCGCAGCAAATACTTAATAACTTCAACAAAATCTAATGGAGCCAAAGTTTTTTCTTCTAATGGATGGTCAAGATCTAATTTAATGTTCATTTTCAGGCGACCGATACGGGAGAAATTATACTTCTGGGAGTTAAAGAATAGACTCCGGAATAAATTGTGAGCACTTTCCATTGTATGAGGCTCTCCGGGCCTCAGCTTTCTGTAAATCTCAGCCTTTGCCTCATTAGTATCCTTGGAGACATCTTTTTTTAATGTATTAATGAAAATATCACCGAATTCATCCTTGGAAGGGAAAAATATCTCAAAAGCCTCTTTGAGGTTTTTGAGTTCGTCCAGTTGAGTTTCGCTGATTTCTTCTCTAACTTTAACCAGGTTTTTTATAGATGTAAGTGCATAGGCTCCGTCAAATTCCTTTTTTACTAAAGCAAGATTCTTAATTTTGTGTTCTTTTAATTTCTGGTACAGCTCTTTATTGATTTTCTCCTTTGCTTTAACCAGAACTCTCTTTGAGGCTGGATCGATAACATCCTCTCCAGCTGTCTTACCAAAAAGATTTTCATTCAATTCCCAGTAAAGCTTGCCATTTTTCGGGATAATTTTATAAGCTGTATAAAACAAACGCAGAATCGTTTCATCTGATCCGAATTCCAAAGCTCTTAAGAATACTGTGGCTAAAAATTTCTTTTTCCGGTCCAAACGAACAAACAGGACATTCTTGCTGTCATACTCAAATTCAACCCAGGCTCCTCTGTAAGGAATAATCTTACCTATATAAAAACCTTTTCCTTCTCCTTGCCTGAAAAAAACTCCGGGAGACCTTTGAAGCTGGCTGACAACAACTCTTTCAATACCATTAAAAATAAAGGTCCCCTTTTCGGTCATCAAAGGTATCTCGCCAAAATAGACTTCCTGCTCTTTGATATGTTTTAGTCTTTTTACCTTGGTTGTCACGTCTTTTTCCCAAGAAACTAACCTGATTTTTAGCCTGAGTGGAACAGCATAAGTGTAGTTCTTCTGAAGACACTCGATAGGACGATACTTCATCTTCAGCCCAACTTTATCGCCGCAGTGATCGCAAAGGGGGATCTCAATCTTTTTCATTGCTCCGCAATAAGGACAAATCTCTTTCTCGGTAAGCTCAATATCTGAATGTAAAAGCGTTCCACAGCTACTGCATCGACTTCGTGAATTTTCGACACCTGTCAGACGGCCGCATTTGCACTCCCAATCACCGATTGTATAACTGATAAAATCCAATTGAGTCGTTTCTTTAAAATCAGAAACAGGAAAGGCATCTTTAAACGCCGCCTGCAATCCAAAATCTTTTCTCTCTTCAGGTAGTAACTCCATCTGAAGAAACTCAGCATAGGATTGTCTCTGGATAGCAAGCAGGTCGGGCATAGGAAAGGCAGTTTTTATTTTCGAGAAATCCACTCTTTCACGATAGATGTTTTCACTTTTTTCTTGCATATTCCTTCTCTCAGAAGAATTTTTGATAAATACTTCCAAAACTATTAATACAGTTTAAGTTCACTGCAATTCTATCTCTGCTCCCACGGCTTCAAATTTTGCTTTAATCTCTTCAGCCTCTTCTTTGGAAACACCCTCTTTCACAGGTTTAGGAGCGCTGTCAACTAAATCCTTGGCCTCTTTTAAACCAAGATTTGTTACTTCTCTTACAGTTTTGATAACATTGATTTTTTTGTCACCAACGCCTTTTAATAGAACAATAAATTCTGTTTTCTCCTCTTCCGCTTGAGCCTCTGCTTGAGGCACTGCAGCTCCTGGGGCCGCCATGGGTACAGCAGCGGCTGCACTTACACCATACCTTTCTTCGAATTCCTTGATATAATCGGCAAGTTCCAGAATGGTCAGGCTATCCAGGTGTTTAAAAAACTGTTCCTTTGTTAACTTTGTTTTCTCCTTTTTTTCCTTTGTGGCTTCGCTAGCTTCTTTTGTTTGTGCTTTGGGCATTTTTACCTCCAACTCTATTTTTTTGTTTTTAATTGACTCAACAAACTGCTTAAATTATTTAATGGGGCTTGCCAAGTCCTTAATAACTTTATTAATGGGAGTACCATTAAATTGCCAATTTTGGCTATCAAATCCTCTCGAGAAGTCAGAGCTGCAACTTCTGTGAATCTCTCCGGAGAGAGAAATTGTCCTTCCAGCATACCTGCCTTAACAGTCAAAACCTTATTTTGTTCTGAAAATTCTTTAATTAGCCGGGCTAATCCCACCGGATTTTGAAAAGCAAAAGCAATAGCCGTGGAATCCTGGAAGCACTTTTTTAAATCTTCAGGGAATTCCTCTCTTAGGGCTCTAAGAGCAAGTCGGTTTTTAATAACCCTGAAGGAGTAGAAGTTTTCTCGAAAAAGTTTTCTCAATTCCACAGCCTGGGCAGCAGACATCTTCATAAAATCGACCAAATAAAAAGAGTCGCAACTCTTAAAGGTTTCACTTAATTCTTTGACTTGCTTTTCCTTATCCACCCTTTTCACTTATCTTCTCCTATAGTTCCAGAATTCCCTCTGAAAGCTTAATAGACGGTCCCATAGTAGATGAAATAAAAATGCTTCTTATATACTTGCCTTTTGCTGCGGGAGGCTTTGCTTGAACAACAGCCTGAATGAAAGATTTGATATTATCTCTTAGTTTATCTTCAGAAAAAGACACTTTCCCAACAGGAGAATGAATAATGGCTGTCTTATCAACTCTGAACTCCACCCGGCCTTTTTTTATCTCTTCTACAGCTTTTTTGATATCAAAAGTAACTGTTCCAGACTTGGGATTAGGCATGAGTCCTTTAGTTCCCAGAACACGGCCCAGCTTACCAACATTCCTCATAACATCAGGAGTAGCAATAACTCCATCAAAATCAATCCATCCTTTTGATATCTTTTCAATAATTTCATCCCCTCCGACATAATCAGCTCCCGCCTCCTCAGCTTCTTTAACCTTTTCTCCTGTAGCAATCACACATATCTTCTTCGTTTTCCCTGTACCATGGGGAAGGACAACCGTTCCTCTTACCATCTGCTCAGAATGTTTTGGATTCACTCCTAACCGGAGTGAGAGGTCAACTGATTCATCAAATTTTGTGAAGCTGATTTTTTTAATGAGGCTTACAGCTTCTTCCAAAGAATATTCTTCCTTTTCTTTTAGTTCTTTCGCTTTAATATACTTTTTTCCTCTTTTAGCCACCGATAATCTCCAGACCCATGTTTTTGGCCGTGCCTTCTATTATTTTTTTTGCAGAATCTAAATCATATGCATTTAAATCAGGCATCTTGACCTTTGCTATTTCCTCAATCTGTTTTTCAGTTACCTTGCCGACTTTTTCTTTGTTAGGAGTCCCAGATCCTTTAGCAATCCCAGCTGCTTTCTTCAAAAGATAAGCCGCCGGAGGGGTTTTAGTAATAAAATTAAAACTTCTATCCTTAAAAACACGAATAATAACAGGGATAACTGTTCCTTCTTCCATCTTACCTGTCTTCTCGTTGAACTGCCGGACAAAGTCCATGATGTTTACATTATGCTGACCAAGCGCTGGACCTGTAGGAGGCGCTGGGCTTGCCTGGCCCGCTACAATCTCCAACTTGATTGTTGCTTTGATCTCCTTAGCCATACTTCCTCCTAAATTCTCTCCACCTGTAAGAATTCTAATTCAACAGGAGTAGACCGACCAAAAATTGTAACCATTACTTTTAATGTGCTTCTTTCATGATTCACATCTTCAACTATGCCGTTAAAGTTAAAGAAAGGCCCATCAATGATTCGTACAGCCTCTCCTTTTTCGAAAGTGTGCTTTGGCTTCGGCTTTTCAGAAGTAGTTTCCATATGTTCAACAATTTGACTGACTTCTTCTTTACTTAAAGCTGAAGGGTGTTGTCCTGAACCTACAAAACCAGTCACTTTAGGCGTTTCGCGAATAATATGCCAGTTTTCATCCGACATTTCCATTTCAATTAAGATATAACCTGGATAGGACCTTTTTGTAGAAACGACCTTTTTTCCCCCTTTGATTTCAACAACACCCTCTGTGGGGATAATAATCTGGCCAATCTGGTCTTCAACTTTAAGCTCGACAGCCCTCTGGCGAACAGATTCTGCCACAAATTTTTCAAACCCCGAATATGTATGAACGACATACCAATTTTTAGACATTTTCTTTACTAATTTAACCAAATATTCCTTTGATTTGTTTAATAATCCAAGAAAAAATAATATCCATAAAAAAGAGATAAAATCCAAAGAAAAAGACTGCAAGAATAACCACAATTGTTGTGCTGTAAACTTCGTTTTTTGAGGGCCATGTCACCTTCTTTAGCTCTGCTTTGACCTCTCTTAAAAAAGCGAAAAACCGTTTGTACCATCTTGCTTTTTGACTCATTCTTTGACCTTTATTTTAGTATTTTAAGTGTAAACAGCTTAATCTTTAAATTTTTGATGTTTTCCTTAAAAATTTAATATCCCTATTAAGATCATGGCAGGTGAGGCAGGACTCGAACCCGCAGCCTTCGGTTTTGGAGACCGATGCTCTAGCCAATTGAGCTACTCACCTTTTTTTCCTGTCTCCTCCTTTAATTTCTATTCAGTCTTTTAGATTAATCTTGGATTTTTTGCCTTTATTACTGTTTTGATCTGAACAACTAAAACTTTATAGCTATTTCACTTCCTTATGTAGGGTATGCTTTCGGCAGAACTTGCAAAATTTATTTATCTCAATTTTTTCCTTTTTTTCCTTCTTATTCCTAGTTTTTGTGTAATTTCTTTGCTTACATTCAGAACACTGAAGGGTAATGATTTCTCTCATCTTCTTTCCGTATTTAATCTTTGGGTTTAATAAATCAAAGTTCTATATGTTCCTCCTTATTTTTTACTCTAAAACATCCGTAACTGAACCGGCTCCAACAGTCCGTCCTCCTTCTCTTATCGCAAACCTCAATCCCTTCTCCATCGCCACATCCATTATCAACTCTATCTCCAAATTCACATTATCTCCAGGCATCACCA
>JADHWO010000057.1 GCA_016783445.1 Candidatus Aminicenantota bacterium | reverse complement strand
TCGGGGTTAACCTCAGAGCGGCCCTGGCTGGAATGGAGACTATGGCGGAGTACGGCGTAATGCAGGACATGGATGTCAAAACCCGGATGTGGGAGACCCAGCATAGGAAGATAAAAGAAGTTTCCCTGATGGAAGGAGAAGAACTATTTTTAAAAATATTTGGCTCTTACTACCATAAAAGTGGAATTTATCACGCCTGGAAATCGGGACAATTCTACCTTACAAATACCAGGCTTTTGCTTTATCAGAAGGATATTGATGAGATAGTCTTCCAGGTCCCAATTGATAATATAAAAGCCAAAACAGTGAAAAGCGAGACCTCCTTTACCGGAAAAGACAGGGACATTATATATCTATATCTCCATGAGAGGAAAGTGGCCCGGATAAGTGTCCTCGACACACGGCAGTTCCTGCAAAAATTCGAGTTTTTAATAGAGAAGGCAGGGATAACTTTAGATGAGGAGCTGCCGAAAGAAGAACTTGATGAGAGAACTCACGACTTTCTGATGGATGGGGAGAAAATTTCCTGTAAAGGAAAAAAGTGGCACCGAGTGCGAGAAAGCGGAATCTTAGGCGAGACCTGGAAACCCGGCTACCTCTACCTTACCAATAAGAGATTATGTTGGTGGTATGAGTTAGAAGGCAGGATATGCTTCCAGGTTCCCATAGAGAGGATTAGCGGAGCCGTGAAAGAGAGGAGGGATTTGAGTAGTGTATTAAAAGATCGAGAAGTGCTGGATGTTATTTACAGTGCTAATGGGACCAAGGCAGTAGCCAGCTTTTCCGGAAAAGAAACAGATGAATGGGAGAAAGCTCTTAACAGGGTCATCATTAAGGGAAGCCAGGCTGAAGAAGAAGAGACAGAAACCTGCCCTCAGTGTGGGAGTACTGCTCCGGTTAAAGAATTATTGGAAAAGGGATGCTCAAAATGTAACTGGGTCAGCCCACAACATAGGGAGAAATTAAAAATTAAAAATTAAAAATGAAAATAAAATGTCATAACGAGTCCGAAGAAGATTGCCGCGCTTCGCTCGCAACAGGCTATGCAATCTCACAACTTTTCTATTGTCATAACGAGTCCACAGCGACGTGGCAATCTCACTATTAAGGATTAAGAGATAAAAAATGAGCACTGCCATCGGCATCGATCTGGGAACAACATTCTCAGTGGTTGCTTATTTAGAAAATGGGAAAGCCAGAGTTATACCCAGTAGTGAAGGGGGCAATCTTATACCTTCGGTAGTTGCTTTTATCGATGGCGGTTTTCAATTGACTGGCAAGCTTGCCAGAGCTCAAGCAGCGGCCAATCCAATCCGGACCATAGCTTCTATTAAACGATGGATGGGAAGTGATAAAAAAATAGAGATTGAGGGAAAAACATACACTCCCCAGGAGATATCAGGTTTTATCTTGCGTAAGGTTAAAAGAGAGGCGGAGGCATATATTGGTGAAAAGGTGGAAAAAGCCGTCATAACAGTCCCTGCCTATTTTAACGACAATCAACGCCAGGCCACTATGGATGCAGCTATTTTTGCAAGGCTGGATGTAATGCGGATAATAAATGAGCCCACCGCTGCTTCCCTGGCATATGGCTTACATGAGAAAGACCTTCAACATATCCTGGTTTGGGACTTAGGAGGAGGAACGTTTGATGTTTCTATTCTGGAATTAGGACAGGGAGTATTTGAAGTAAAAGCTGTTAACGGGGATACACATCTTGGCGGCGATGATTGGGACCAAAAAATTATGGACTATGCAGCTGAAGAATATGTGAAAATCCATAAAATCGATATACGAGAAGATAGAATAGCTCTTCAAAGATTGAAAGAGGCTTCTGAGAGGGCTAAAAGAGAGTTGTCTCAAAAACCTTTAACCAATATCAGGATTCCTTTTATCGATCAGGGTAGAGATTTAGAGATTTCTCTGACCAGAGAAAAATTTGAAGAGCTGAGTTGTGATTTATTGGAAAAGATGGTTACTCCCTCTAAACAAGCGTTAAAAGATGCTAATCTCACAGCCAAAAATATTGATAGAGTTATTTTAGTTGGTGGATCAACCAGAATGCCTGCCGTTCAACAACTGGCAAGAGAGCTATTTGAAATGGAGCCATACAAGGATATCAATCCTGACGAAGTTGTTGCGGTCGGAGCAGCAATTCAGGCTGGAGTTTTAACCGGGGAAGTAAATCATATCACTCTAGTAGATATTACTCCACTTTCCTTAGGAATTGAAACCATGGGAGGAATATTTACCAGGATTATAGGAAGAAATACTCCTGTTCCCACAACCTGTGGCCAAATCTTTACTACAGCTCAGGATAACCAAACACAGGTGGATATTTATATATTACAAGGGGAAAGAGCTCTGGCTGCGGATAATGTCAGTTTAGGCAAGTTTAATCTGGATAATATCCCTATTGCCCGGAGGGGAGAGCCTCAAATTGAAGTTGCTTTCCATATAGATGCCAATGGAATTCTTCAAGTTTCTGCTTTTGACCTCCATACTGAAAATCAGAAAAGTATAAATATAAATTCTTCTAAAAGACTATCTCGGGGCCAGATCAATAAGATGTTGGAAGAAGCTGAGAGATATGCTGCTGATGATGAAAAGAGGAAAGAACATATCCAGATTGGAATTTGTGCAGAGGGTATGATTGCCAGTGCTCAGGTGGTCATGGAAGAAAACCTTGAGATTTTAGATAAATTTCAAATTGATGAGATAGAAAAGGCTATCTTAAAGGTTAAGGCAGCTTTAGCGCAGGGGAAAAGTGAAGAAATGAAACTTGAGATGGATGAATTAAGGAAAATTATAGAAATTGTTTGTAGTGAGATTCGGGATAAAAAGGAAAAAAGAAAAAAAATGGCCCACTCAAAAATAGGAGTATTAAAATGAGAACTCAGATTGCTAAGATGAGAAAGGAGCCTGAATTATTTGAAAATGAGGAGGCAATCCTTACAAATCCTGGTTTCTATAAGAATAATTTACGAAGCGGCTGGAAGTCAGGTTATATATACCTAACCAATTTCAGGCTATTCCTCTGGCAGTTAACAAGGATAATATTTCAAATTTCTCTGGAAGATATTACCGGAATAAACATCGAGCAGAGAGGATTTATCCTGAGGATTAAAGATGCGCTCTGCCTTTCCTACCTGCGTTCAGGTGGCGAAGAGGTGTCTCGAGTCTGGATTATTGTAAAAGATATAGAAACATGGGAGAAAAAGATATTTGAGAGGTCTCTACTGCAAATTGATCAAGAGGCAATAGACAGGGTTTCTCTGGAGTTGGATCCGGAAAGCCAAATGATTGTTACTTATATATGGCAAAACAGATTTGCCACTATTGAGGAATTAGCTACTTTATGTGATGCCCCGAGTCATATGGATATTCTTTTAAAAATTAAGGAAGTGATAAATCCTGCAGCAGAGAAAACAATCGGCCATCCTCTTTTAGTCTTTGAAAAATCAAAGATTGATCCTGAAACCGGCAAGAAGATTTTATTCTGTTGGTGGCTCATCGGAGGGGAAAGGATAGAAGCGAGGAGGGGAACACTTTTTGATATATTTGATGAGGGGAAATATTTGCGGATTATTATGGAATTGTTCGGAATCAACGAAAAGAATATACAACTTAAAGTGAACGAGGATGAGCTTATTATACATGCAAATTCTCTGGAGAGAAAGTATCAAGAAGAAATCCCTCTTCCTGCCAGGGTTAATTCAAATGGATTGAGTAAAGAATACAGAAATGGAATTTTAGAAGTTAGATTAGAGAAGTTTCCCGGTAGTTATTGCGAGCCTGTGGGAGCTTTGCAAGAAAACAAAAGACCAGAGAGAGCATGGCAATCCCGTTTGGAAAAAACAAAGTAATTCAAATTAGTAAGGCATATAAAATGAATAATACAAAAAATTTAGTAAATCAGATTGAATGCTCAATTTTTTCTAGGTATGAAGCAGATATTATAGAATTATCAACTTTCATTAATGGCCACGAAGTTATCTCAAAAAAAGTGGATAAAGCCCATGAATTACTTAGAATAACAGATATCCTTTTAAGCTGTAAAAAATACGATGCAGAAAATGGGGACTGCGAAAATTGTCACTTTGTCTTAAGTTTAAGAAAAGAGACTGCCAGGATGATAATTGATGCAAGCCAAATGCCATGTTAGCTAGAGGAATCCAGGAATGAGAAAATTAATTTATGTGCCTATTATCCATATAAGTGCTGATTTCGGTGAGATTGCTTCTGAGGTGAATAAGAGAGGCCTCCTCTCATTTGGAAAAGAAGAATGGAAGAGACATAAAGAAGCTATCTTGGGATTTTGGGATTCTATTGCTCATTATTTTGATTCCCTGGAAGCAAAAGATATAAAAATATATCAAGATGGATTAGTGGCTGGTGGGGATGTGGGAGAGAAGATTGTCTCCGATGGAGTAAAGAAGGGGAGTAAGAATTACGAGATTGTCTCAAAATTAATCAGCCGGGGAGCTCACCTGGAAAAAACTGAGAATTTTCTCTTAGTGAAAAAAGAATATGATTACATCTTAAAGCTTGCTAAAGCAAGGAAAGTTATTAAAAAAGTAATTGCGGCTCTAAACTATAGATTTCATAAGAATAAATTACTGAGAGAAAGAGATGAGTTTATTGCTAAGACTATAGATAGCACTTTGGGGCAAGGAGAGACAGGCATTCTTTTTTTGGGAGCTCAGCACGAGATCTTATCCAAACTTCCTGAAGATATTGAAATCCTTAGATTAATAAATAGAGAGAGAATAAATGAATATCGAAAAAAATTCTTGTTTAAAAAAGATAAAGAAAAATTGGATCAACTGGCTGAGTACCTTGCTTCTCCAATAGAATAAAAATTGGAGCTGTTCTTTCGCTCCACTCTCTGTAATCCCGTCACTCAGGGACATATCCTAATATTTTGAACAATTTTTAGGCATAGTATATGTAACTAAGATGGATAGTCAGTTTTTCCTCAATGTTTGATAAGAAACGCAGAGGCAGTTGTGGAATAGTGATTTGTAGGATAAAAACCGACAGAATGATAGGTCAAAATCTTACAAGAAAATCAGAAAAATACTGATAAGATTTTTTTCTCTATATATTGATAAATCTACAGAATTCGACAAAATTCCGGAAATATTAATACAATTAACTCAGGATTCAGGGTATTAGTTGGTCTGGAAGGTAAAAAAACAAGCGACGCTATTTTTATGTTACTAGATTTATGGTTCGGTTTTAGATATTTCTGATTCTATCTTACCTAGTACCTCTAATATTTCCTTAAACACTTCTGACGGAACAAATTGGAACTCCATGTTTTCAGTTTCTGCTTTTTCAAGATTTCCTATGGCTTCCTTAAGAGTTTTAAAAATCCGTTTGCGGGCTTTATTGCGTTCTTTTTGTTCGCTCATTTAAAGACACCCTCCTTTATAACTGATTCTCAGTTTATTTTTTAATTGGTTACTCATGAAATACTGTCCATAATTTGCTTCTTTTTTTCATTATTTTAATGAATATTTTTAATAAAGTAAAAGCTATTTTTATTTTTTTTCATAAATCAATGGAATCCCGCAGTTATTGATTCTCTTTGGTGATATGTGGTAAAGTGCCGGCAGGGAGGCGGACATGCCCAAATCAAAATTTTTAATCCTTATCTTGATTCTTGTTGGACTTTCTTTTTTCCTTGCGGGTTTTCAATATGATGAGGACCATGTTCAGGACGAAATCGCCAGAATAAATACTGAGATTGAGTTGCTGGGGCTTAAGTGGAGAGCAGGGAATACATCTCTCAGTGGGCTTTCATCTGAAGAATTCAGGCAAATGTTAGGATATTGGGTTCCATTTTATGAGGACCCGGAAAAGTATGTAAGAATTGAAGAGAGAGCAGAGATTCAAGCTGTCCTGGATTGGAGAACAAAAGATGGTGGAAATTATATGACTGTAGTTAAGAACCAGGGATCATGTGGAAGCTGCTGGGCTTTTGCGACTTTAGGAACTATGGAGGCTATGTATAATATTGAAAAAGGATTATATGAAACTCGACCTGCTCTTTTAGCGAAAAAGGCAAAACGCCCTCAAAGCGGCCTGGATTTTTCAGGTTCACAGCTCGATCTTTATGAAAGGAAGATTAATCAAAGTCTGAGATACAAAAACATCTTTGAACAGGATTTGTTTTTTTCTTATGGCGATAAGGCTAACCTTACGAAAAAAAACATCAGTTCCCCAAACTGGAAGCTGAATCTTTATGAAAGAATGATGAGCCAAAACCTTCGCTACCCAAATCTCTCAAACCAGAAATCGGTTTTCCCCTTTGGGAAAAAAGCAGATAACTCTTTAGGTAATGTTGATTATCCATGTGAGAGTTTGGATTTATCTGGAAGGATATTTCCTCTTGCTCTTTCTATTCCTGATTTCTCTGAGCAGGACTTGGTTTCATGCTCTGGAGCCGGAGATTGCAGTGGAGGTTCTACCTCACAAGCTGCAAGCTATATCAAGAACAATGGCGTGGTTACTGATGATTGTTTTTCTTATACGGCTCTGGATGATACGTGTGATCTGTGTTCTGACTGGACGCAGAAGTTATCAAGAATTGCAGATTGGGGATGGGTAACCCAGACTACTGTCAATGAAATCCTGATAAAAAATGCCCTCCAGGACGGACCTATAGTTTTTTATATGGATGTTTATTCGGATTTTAAAAATTATACCGGTGGAATTTACGAGCTTACGCCAAGCGCAACTTATGAAGGTGGCCATGCGATAGTTCTTGTGGGGTATGACGAAGAGAATAGCTGTTGGATTTGCAAAAATTCGTGGGGAACAAGTTGGGGAGAGAATGGATATTTCAGGATAAAAATGGGTGAATGTGAGACAGGAAAATGGACACTGAAATTACGGGGAGTTACGATCAATAACCAGCCCCCGGTTCTGGTCGAATTAGATATAGGAGATCAAACCTACAAAGAAGGCGTTGAATTTACTATTCAGCTTCAAGCTTCTGACCCGGAATTAGATAATTTGACTTTTAGTGCTTCATCTATCCCTTCAGGAGCTACTTTTAATACAACCACAGGCTTATTCACCTGGAAGCCGAGTCATACTCAACATGGAGAATACACTATAAGGTTTTCAGTTACTGATGGTATATTTGAGGATTTTGAAATTGTGACGATTAGAGTTGTTAATGTAAAAAAAGGAAAAGGGCGGTTCTAAAAGGAGGAAGGTGATGAAGGTAGTAAAGATAATTCTTGTTTCCATTTACCTTATTTTATTCTCAACTTCAGCTTTTGGTGATTCTCATTTTTATATTTTTGGAAAGGGAAACTTTATAAAATCTGGTGGGAGCGAGTCTGACTATATAGCAGGCGAAAATGATTTTCCTCTTGTCTCTGCTTATCAGAATTATGGCGCTGGATTTGGGCTCACATTTGGCAGGAGTATATTTATAGGTATCGAAGGACAGTATAATTTAAGCGGAACTGCTACACTTATAGACCCAACTGATAACGATACAGTGGAGATACATACTTACCGCTATTTTTCAGGATTTGTCACACTTGGTTTTAATATTATAAGAAGCCGGTTTGTGAGGTTATACATTAATGGAGGCGGAGGGATTTGTTACTATTTAGGTGCTGAGGAGACAGAGACTTATATTTCCCAACTTGGCATTGAGACTTTGATAGAACCGCCGGAGAAAAAATATCCTTTTGCTGGATTTGGCGGAGTTGGTCTTGAATTGTACCTTTCTCGGTCAACAGGTTTGCTTCTATGCGGCCGCTATCTGTATATTGGCCAGGAGGGAAGCCAGCCAGTCTATATGGGTATGGCAGGGATTGTGTATAGATTCTGATACTACGTTTAAAATCCATGGCCCCAGTTTACAATATAACCGGGATTTGAATAAAGAAAAGGAAAGGGATAAAATACAGAGCAGGATTCACTTGGATGTTGTCTTATCTTTCTGGTTTTAAAGGCGGTCAATAAAAATGAAAATAAGGGGATTCTTAGTTGTACTTGTATTAGCAGCAGTAGCCGTTTATTTTCTCTGGATAGCTAAAACTGGGGAAAAACAGGTAATTGAGGAAGTAGAAATGTTCAGTAAGGTAAAACAAGAGCTCACAAAGACAAATATGGATTCTTTTTCAAGGGAGATTCTTACTTTTGTCATCCAGGAAGGAAGGACTCCAAAGGATTTTAAAGAGCTCCGGAAGTATCATGCTCTGCTTGCTGTGGGTTTAGATGGCTGGGGAACAGCAATAAAATATGAAAGGTTGTCAAGTGATGATTTCCGTTTAATCTCAGCTGGAAAAGACAAGGCCTTTAACACATCTGATGATATTGTTATAGATTATTAACCTCGTGAATAATCCAGGTTAATTAAAATTCATTGAATTTCTGGGGGATTTCTGGTATCTTACATACTAATATATAAGAACTTAGATGCAGGAGATGGAACGATTTGAAAACATATAGAGAGTTAGACAATAAATTTAATTTTGTAATATTAGCAGCAAAAAGAGCAAAACAGCTACTACATGGGGCTAAACCCAAAGTAAAGTCCGAATCAAAGAACCCGATCCGTATAGCTCAAGATGAAGTCCGTGCTGGGTTGGTGGACTATGAAATTGTTGAACCTCAAGTGGAAGAGATACATGCGCCTGAAGATGAAGGTTTCATCGGAGAAAAAATAGGAGTTGAGGAAGAAATAGAAGAAAAGAAGGCGGCAGATACAGTCAAAAAGAAACAGAAGAAATCTGACGAGAAGCCCAAAAAGGATGTTAAAAAGAAACCAGCAGAAGATGTTAAGAAAAAGCCTGCAGAAAAGAAGAAGAGTAGTAAAAAAACTTCAAAATAAAGGTTATTCAGGTCCTTTCTGATTTTTATCCATTTCTTTTTTTATAAGCTGGATGTAATCTTGAGTAATAAAATCTTTTTTTAAGGCACCTATAGTTTTAGCAAATTTTACTATTTCGTTTCTTTTGCCTTCCAGCTCGATGAAATCTCCGACAGATGTCTCATCCAGACAGATTTTTAAATGCTTTTTTCTGTAGATTGTTCTGTATTTTTTATAGTTGAAGACGGGAACAAGTCCTAAAGATTTTAATATTTTTTTTAATTGTTTTTCGTTTTTTACTTCTGTTTCGTATTCTTCTCTTATTTTAAATTTTCTGGATTTTTGAGGGGGTCCCTTGAAGGTAAGGAAAGTTTTTTTATTCATTCTGCGGAGTCTTAGCGCTTGCCGTTTTTTGTAGAGATGCTGTGAAGGAAAGTCATAGAGGGTGTTTTCTTCGTAAAAGCGTTCTTTTTCCGGATTGGCGCCAAGGGATAAGATTTTTTCTTTGTGGGATTTTATATTTTTGATTCTGATTTTTACTTCTATTTCAATCATCAATTCCCTTCCGGCAGAATCTCTGTTTTTTGTTTACTGGTTTTTTGTTTTATTTTCTTCTGTGAAGGGTGAATTCAGGTAGTAATCCCAGAGCATCTCGATAAATAGATTTTGGGAATTGAGAAATAATTTCTCTGGATTTGAGAGAAAATTCCTCGGCTTTTTTATGCGTGTAATCCAGAGCTCCGTTTGATTTGACAATTTTGAGAATCTCTTTGATGGACTTCTTTTGCAGATTTTTCTGGCTCAGCAACTCGGCAATAAGTTTTCGATTATCTTTGCCGTCATTGTTTAATGTATATATTAAAGGCAAAGTAATGCGGCCTTCGCATAAATCGGAAAGAATAGGCTTGCCCAGAATTTTTTCGTCTCCTGTAAAATCAAGGAGATCGTCAATTATTTGAAAAGACATTCCCAGATTATTACCGTATTCCATAAGAAGATTTTCCTCTCTTTTAGAAGCTTTTCCAAGAATACCCCCGATCTGGCATGAGGCGGAGAAAAGAGATGCTGTTTTTTTATTGATGATGTCTAAATAATCTTCTTCGTTCACATCCAGATTTCCACTGAGGTAATATTCATTCAGTTCTCCTTCGATCATCCTGGCTGATATGCTGGTTAGAATTTGGGTGATCCGCCGGTGTTTACTCTGAAGAGAGAGGCCAAGGGCTTTTATATAGAGATAATCACCCAAGAGGACAGTGATGTTTGGACCCCATTTAGCATGGACGGACTCTTTCCCTCTTCTTACCTCTGAATTATCGATAATATCATCATGAATGAGACTAGCGGTGTGAATAGTTTCAACCAGGGCAGACAAAATAATATTCTCTTTTCCCTTATAACCCTGTAATTTAGAACAGAGCAAAAGGAGGGCCGGTCTAATTCTTTTACCGCTCTTTTGAAAGAGATAAGTGCTGACCTCAGACACGAGCTTGTTTGGAGAGCGGGAGAAAAGTTTGAGCTTTTCTTCTACCTCCTCAAGCTCTTTCAAAATGTTGTTATAAAGATTAGTTAAACCAGGGATTTTTTTTATTTGAGATTTAGAGGAGATTTTACCTAATTCATTCATGGATTATTTGTAAAATAGAATGGATTGTATATTCCAAGCTCTATTAAATTTTTTTTTAAGGAGGCAAGTATGGACAAGTAGAACCTGATGGATTGCCTGGAACCTGGGTTTTTTTGTTAACAAAATGTTCATTGCTGTACTTATCTTAGCATCTCAAATTTTTTATTTCAAACATAAAGAGAGACTCAAAATTCCGTGAAGTTATCTCAGCCAGTTCATCAAGAGAGAGCTTCCTTAATTCAGCGAGAACTTTGGCTGTTTCTATCACAAAAGCTGGTTCGTTTCTCTTTTTTTTACCTCTAAAAGGGACAGGGGCAAGATAAGGTGAGTCTGTTTCAACCAGAAGTTTTTCCAGTGGGATTTTTTGGGCAACATCTCTTAAAAGCTGGGCCTTGGGAAAAGTGAGGATCCCTGAAAAAGAGATAAAGAAATTATAATCCAGCATTCGTTTTGCCAGTTTCCAATCTTCAGAAAAGCAGTGGAGGACCCCTCCTTTGGTGAAGTGTTCCTCTTCTACAGCACGGGCTACATTTTTGCCGGAGTTTCGACTGTGAACCACGACCGGAAGACCTAAATTCTGAGCTGTATTAAGTTGAAAACGGAAAGCTTCTTCTTGCTCACGGGTCGGGGAGAAACTATAGAAAAAATCGAGCCCGATTTCACCCACAGCTTTGATCTTTTCTGCTTTAGCCAGCTCTTCTATTTTTTTTGTAAAATTCTGGTTGAAATGTTTAGCTTGGTGTGGGTGAACTCCTGCGGCAGCAATGATGTTCTCGTATTTTTTGATTAAATCGAGGGTAATCTTGATGCTTTTTGCGCTGGTGAGTTCTGCAGGACAGAGGATGGCTCTGATCCCTTCCTTAAGAGCTCTCTTTATAACCTCATCTCGGTCCTTATCAAACTCCTCCATGTCCAGATGAGCGTGTGAGTCAACAAGAGTTAACGGCATTTTCTTCTCCTGAACAAGAAAACCAGTATCCCTTAAAACCTACCATGTATTGAGAAAAGTTTAGAAGCCAAACCGGGAAGTAAAAACAGAAGTTGAATCTGATTCCGTCATGGGGACAAGGAGAAAACCTCCTGAACAGACTCTTTTCCTTCTATAATCCTTCGATAGAGTTTGGCAAATCCGGGCAGTTTTTCCTTTGATTTTTATTCTAATATCTTTTTCTTTAAATGGCGAAGAGGCAGGGCTCCGTAGCTGAGAAGTTTTTTAAAAAATTCCTTCTGGTTGAAGGAATTTCCTTTTAACTCTTTATATTTTTTTTCCATGTCCAGGATTTCCTGGTAGCCAACATAAGCGCAGGCACTGTTGCCAGGATTAAGAATGATATGATTCCACTTTCTTTCAGCTTCAGCAATAGTCTGAAAGCCCCTTCCTGTCATATAAGCAATAGCCTGGTCTTTTGTCATGCCGCCGGTGTGAATATTAAGTTCAAGTAGAAAATCCATAACCGCTTTAAGAAGGAGTTTGAGCTGATTTAAACGCAGCTTGAGGTCATAGTTTCCAAAACCCGAAGTGACCAGCTTCTCTTCTAAAAAAATCGGCCAGGCTTTAATAATCGGCATGTTGGGAAGTAGATTTCTCAGTTGAGAAGAAAATTGTCTTGTATAAAGCATGGGGACAAACTGGCCGGGATAAACTTCCCGTGATGTCCAGAAATAAAGGAGAAAATTATTGTACTCCTCGAGGAAAGAGTTTGTCTTGTCTTCATCCCAATCTTCAGGAATAGGTGTTACTTGAAAGGAGTAGGTCCCTGAAGTTTCATAGATTCCTGGGGGAACAAGGCGGGTCCATGTTATCCCCTGGGATTCAAGAGGCATAAGTTCGATATTAAGCGATTCTTCAGGGAGTTCAAGTAGGTCATTCTTTATAACAAAATTCTTTATTTCGCCTGTTATGGTTTTGATTCTATCTATATACTCCTCTTTGGCAACATGTTCTCTTTTTATCTTGTCCATGACACCTTTAATTGTTATGTTCCGCATTTCTTCTTCGCCCCGCTTTGCTGTGAGTTGCTCCATGTTTATGTCCGGATACATTATTCTGAAATAACCAAGGCAAACTAAGAACATTTCTCTTCTTATGTTGTTATAGTCGGCATTGGCTCGGTCAATAAATTCCTGGACAGTGGTATCAGTCTGAAGAGTCAGCCTGAGAATCCTTTGATGGGCCTGTTGCCCGAGGCGGAAATTTCCGGTAGACTTCGGAAGAAGTTCATTTTGAAGGAAATTCTGATAGTCCTCTAAAACGGGAAGAGCTTCATTTAAATATTTTTGAAGTTTGGATTTACTGTCAGCCGGGGTTTCTTCAATCAGTTGGGGAAGTTCATTTTTATAAAAATCTATAATTCCAGGGAACTGCTTGATGGCTGTCTCTGTGAAAAGCTGAGGAGGAGTCTTTAGGTTTTCTTTTGCCTGTTTGATGAGTTTTGGCAGTCCCTTTAATCTGTCTGCTGCATTCTTTGCCCGTGTTTCTATTGGGGCAAACTCCTTACTGAAGAGGCTTCGGATACAGTTGTTGAGGATATTGTTATAAAAAATGGGATTGTATTCCCAGGGGAGAAGGTTTTCAAGCCTGAAAATCTCAAAATCTATAGAGTCGATGACTATTTCATGGTCAATCTGGACCTCTAGGCTCAGTTCGTATTTATCGATTTTAGCCACAAAGTACTGGTTAAATCTGCCCAGCGCCTCGTGACGTTTATCAAGGTTTTTCTCGCTGAGGTCATCTAATTTGTTATCATATTTATGATAACCAGCCAGAGTGGCTGCTGTTGGGTAAAATCCCCAGAATTCATCAAGATAGGAATTTAACTCTTTTTCAAACTTGCCATCCTCACTATTTTTTTGAGAGAAAAGCATGCCGGTGCTTGAAAAAGCTAAAAGAAAAACAACGATCAGAATGATTTTTTTCCTCATTAAAGCCTCCTCAGTAAGAGCTTTTATTGTCCACTATTTTTATTATAGTAAATATATTGTGTTATGTGAAATCGCAATCCTATCATAAAATAAATCTGAGAGGAAACGCTTCGACTTATGTTGTCGTTTATTTAGAATCTGATAACGGCTGAACCCCATGTATAACCAGAGCCGAAGGCTGTTAAGACCACAATGTCGCCTTCTTTTATTCTTCCTTTTTTGAGAGATTCATCCAGAGCAATAGGAATCGAAGCAGCAGTTGTGTTCCCGATGCGGTCTATGTTTCTGATCACTTTTTCGACTGGAATTCTTAGAATTTTTGCTACCATCAGGGAAATCCTGTCATTAGCTTGATGGGGGATAAGATGGTCTACATCTTCAATTGTGATGTTGTTATGTTTGAGTGCGATTTGTACGACTTCGGGCATTTTTATTGATGCATTTTTGAAAACGTTTCGTCCGTCCATCTTAGGAAAAAATCTTCCAGTATCCAGGAGTTCTTTTGAGAATGTAGGATTGTCTTTGGGACTTGGTTTCTCCATCCATAAATCAGAAGCATAATTTCCATCAGAGAATAAATGGGTTGAAAGGATGCCTCTGTTGTCATTTTTTTCATTGGGTTCAAGGATAACTGCAGCAGCTCCGTCCCCAAAGAGAACAGCCATATCTCTTCCTTCATCTGAATAATCTAAATTCGATGTTTGAACCTCGGCGGCCACAAGCAGGATTTTTTTGTAAGTTTGATTTCTGATGTACTGGTCAGCTGCAGAAAGAGCGTAGATGAAACCTGTGCACTGATTTCTCACATCAAGGGCACCGATTCCGGAAAGACCCAGTTTAGCCTGAACCAAGACGCCTATTCCTGGAAAATAGTGGTCAGGAGAAAGAGTGGCGGCAATGATAAAATCTATCTCTGATTTGTCGATTTTGGCATCCTCTATTGCTCGCAGAGCGGCTTCATAGCCTAAGTCAGAGCTTCCCACTCCAGGTTCCACGTAATGTCTTTCTTTGATTCCGGACCTCTGACGGATCCATTCATCCGATGTATTCATTTTTTTTTCGAGGTCGAAGTTTGTGACAACTTTGGGAGGAAGAAAGTGGCCTATTCCTGTAATTATTGTTTTTGGACTCATTTTGATTTCGACAAATTATAATAAATGAAATTGGAAAAATAAAGCCATATTTCAAAATTTTATTGACTCAGAAAAAAGAGGGAAGTAATATGTTCTTAATTCAGGAAGAACATATGAATTATTTTAGGAAATTTATATTTCTCTGGGTCCTGTTTTTTTGCTTTGCTCTCTCCGTTTTCTCTGTAGATGAGAATATCGTGAAGATAGAAGCTTCTGTAAGTCCTCAAAGGCTGGCAAGAGGCCAGGAAGGGAAACTTGTCCTGAAGCTGACTCTCCAGGAAGGCATCAGCATCAGTCCTCAACCTTCTTTTATTATAGAGATTAGTCCTGGTGAGGAAATTTCTTTCTCAAAGAATGTTTATACTGCCAATGATCTGGGGATAAAGATTTCCAAGGAAAACGGAGAAGAATACCTGGATCTTAAGGAGCCGCTTGAGATGCTTTTCCAGGTCCGCCTGGAAGCAAAACAGGGTAACCACCGTCTTGAGGGGAAAATCAAATATTTTGCGTGTTCCAAAGAGGAAAAATGGTGTCTGAAGAACAGCACTAAATTTTCTGCCGCTTATTATACCCGGAACACCACATTTAAAAAGAAAAAAGGCTCTTCTCCCATTTAGTTGATGAAAAGTCTTTCCTATCCTTTCGTCATTCCTGCGGAAGCAGGAATCCAGTCTATTATAAAATATTTTTTTATTCTTCTGGATTCCTGCTTCCGCAGGAATGACAACTTGCTTTCTTGCTCCGTCATGATTTTCAACTAATTGGGAGATGAACC
>JADHWO010000014.1 GCA_016783445.1 Candidatus Aminicenantota bacterium | reverse complement strand
TCCCTGTAAGAAATTCAGAAAAACTGGCAAAATATATCCAGATCCTCATAAAGAATAAAGAACAAAGAGAGAAAATGGGACAGGTTGGAAAAGAGATGGTAAAAAATTTCAGTAAGGAAAAAATGGTCGAAAAAATTGCAAATTTATATGAGGAATTGCTAACTCAAAAGAATTAAGCCCAGCAGATAAAAAGGGACAGGCTACTTTAAAAGTAGCCTGTCCCTTTTTTTATGTTCTTATGTCTTTGCAAGGAACGGAGTGACGTGGCAATCTCTACCTGAAAAAAATGTCTTGCTTTTTTTTATTTTTTTAAAACTTTGCGTCCAGAAAGCATAAGAATAACAATGATTATAAATATAAAAAGCGCTTGAATCAGTTGAAAATAAATCCTTAAATCGCTTGAAGCTCTAAGATTAATGCCGCCTATTCCCAGACACGCTGCTATCAAATAAATCAATAAAACTGTTTGAATTTCATCAAATCCATGATCAACTAAACGATGATGCAAATGGTCTTTCCCTGTATACTCGATCCATTCTCGAATACTTTTTACCGTCCCGCTCAATACCCTGGCAACAGTTATATAGACCATATCAAATATAAAGATACTTAATACTAAAATTGGCAAACCCATGGCAACCCTGGGATTATTTTCAGCCCAACCTCCCATTACACTTATTCCCGCCAAAGTAAATCCTAAAAAAGTACTCCCCGCATCTCCTAAAAATATGGATGCTGGTTTAAAATTAAACTTCAAGAATGCCAGGCAGCTTCCTGCCAGGGCGATAGTCAAGTATCCCAGATAGGATTGGCCTGTAATCTGAGCCACAATAAAAAATGATAAAGAACAAATTGTTATTAAGCCTGCAGCCAGGCCGTCCATGCCATCGAAAAAATTAACTGCGTTTGTTATTCCGACTATCCAGATTATGGTCAGAATTACCTCTCCTCCATAACCCCACCATGTACCCGGCAAAAAGCTTAATTTGATTCCATGGAGTATTAATACACTTGAAGCAACCACTTGCCCCAACAATTTCCACTTTGCCGGTAAGCCCCACTTATCATCAATTAATCCTATGAGGAGTATTATTGTACCGCCAAGAATAATTCCCTTTAACTCAATCGAGAAACTGAAATTTAAAAAGACAGTCACAACATAGGAAATATAAATAGCCAGCCCTCCCAGAAGAGGTATTGGCTTCTCATGAATTTTTCTCTCCTCAGGATGGTCCAATATTTTAAGTTTTCTGGCAATACGCCTCATCACCAGAGTCAAGATAAAAGTCAGGAAAAAAGAAAAAAACAGGAGGAATGCCCACCTGAATGGTACACTGGAGAGAAAAGAATGAATATACTCAAAAAAAGTTCTCATATTTTAAACCTTATACTAAAAAATTTCTTTGACTACGGCAATAATTTTTTCTATCTCTTTCTCTTTCAATGAAGGATAAAGAGGGATAGATATTGTTTTTTGCCATGCTTCACTTGTATGAGGAAAACCAGGCAGATTTAAATAGACATGCAGAGGCTTATAGACAGGATGCTGGCACATAACTTTATTTTTTTGTAATCTTTTAATATAGCCGGAAGAATTATCTTCAGTTTTTATAACAAACCGGTAATAAATATGCTCTCTCCCTTCTTTCCAGACGGGCAACGAGAAATTACAATTTTTAAACTCCTGGAAATACCGTGTAGCAATCTCCCTCCGCTTATCGATGAATGTTTCTATAGAAGAAAGCTGACTTATTCCAAGGGATGCCTGAATATCAGTCATCTTGTAGTTATAACGTAAAATATAATCGTCTCTATTGTCATATTCTCTAAGGTCTTTTATCCTGGATACGAGGTCTTCAGAATCGCATAAAACCATACCTCCTTCTGCAGCAGCTAGCACTTTTGTGGCATAAAAAGAAAACACAGAGAGAAGACCGAAGCTCCCCGCCTTTTGCCCTTTAAAATCCGCGCCAACAGCCTGAGCACAATCTTCAATTACTGGAATTTCCAGCTCAGATAATCTCTCCATGTCTGCAGGACAGCCGAACATATGCGGTACAATAACTGCCTTAGTTTTCCCGGTTTTAGCTCTCTGAACAGCATTTACGGAAATATTAAAAGTCTCGGGTTCTATATCAACAATAACAGGGGTTGCTCCGCAAAAATTCACGGCATTAAGAACAGCCGAACAAACAAAGGAAGGGATTATAACTTCATCTTCTTCTTTTACGCCTAAAACTAACAACGCGAGATGGAGAGCTGCAGAGCCTGAGCTTACTGCTACAGCCTTTTTTTTGCCGATAAAACCAGCTAATTTTTCCTCAAATTCGGCAACTCTGGGCCCCTGGGCTATTTGACCGGATTTCATCACAGAGACTACACCTTCGATATCTGAATCAGAAATCAAAGGACGGGAGTGGGGAATTATTTCATCACACATCGCGTAAAAATCTGAATGCCTTAAACCCCTCAGCGTATTTAATTTTTCCTTGAAAACCCCTGAAATTCGCAGTAGCCTTGACACTTTCGACCATATCCAATTTAGTTGGATAGGCCTTGGATACCTGAGAAGAATAGACTTGAATCAATTTTTGTTTTTCTTCTAATACATCTTCAATATCCACAAAAACATCCGGCTCAAAATTATTGGAAGTGTAATCCTCATAGAAAAATACTCTCTTGACATATCGGGTGGCGGCTAAAGTACACTCGGCCAGAGTGCGGTGATCCTGATGGATATCATCAATGTAGTTGACATACACTTCATCCGGCTTGACTTCTTCAATGACTTCATCAATACGGGTGATTATTATTCTTTCGTTAGGCAGCTCAGTATCCACGTATCCCCCCCAGAAGATCTTTTTCACACCCAGTAATTTTTTTGCTTCTTCCTGTTCTTTCACTCTCACTTCTGAGTCTCCACCGAACTCACCTTTTGTTAAGACCATAAAATATATATTTTCTCCTCTTCTGGCAAATTTAAGAAAAGTTCCTCCACAACCATATTCAATATCGTCTGGATGGGCTCCTAAAGCTAAAATATTCAATTCATTCTCCTTTTCTTAAAACTGAAAGGCTCTTTGGACCACAATTAAATAATAAATCTATAATTGATAAATATGGTTCAAAACTCCCATAAAGCTGAGTGTACTGGGGGTGCTTATAGTCCTGAAAGATAATTTTAATGCCTTCCTCTTTAAATTTCTCTGTATTCATATATTTTGCCCCATCTTTGCCTGAAAGGTAAACATCTCCTCTTTCCTGCCTGCATATATCAATTAACCTCTCAGTAGGCTCTTCTCTTGTATCTAATTCTGACGCTAAAACTAACTTTTTATCTAAAATGCCCAAAACCTTAGTTAAGTACTTTATTATATGAATATTAATGTCGACTAAATTATTCCAATCCTGAGCATAAACCTGCTCAAAAAAACCAATATATTCCTTAAAAAAAAGTGCCTTTGAATAATTTGTGACCAAGGCATTTAGATGTTTTCTTCCCCATTGTACAGTGTTGTTGATTTCAACTTCACATATTTTCTGAGTGAATCTATGAATTACCGGAACAGAAAGCCACTGCCAGCCCTTAGATGTCTTTATCTTATTTCGATTCTGCCATTCGTTTTTTTTAAATTGTACATTATCCAGAAATATAAATACATCACTTCGGTCAATTTTATCGAAATATCCTAACCAGGGTAAATACTGAGGTTGATGAATGGCAACAATCATGTATTAAACCTTATTTCTCTCGGTAAAGTCCCGAATATCAAACAACCTTATTTTATGCTTCGACCCCTTGTTTGATTAAAAATGTAGTCATACACCTGGAACTGCCTCTTAAGAAGTAGAAACTCCGCCTCAATAAAACTGGCTCTTCTCAGATTTACAGGTGTATTTATAATCGACTATCATCCACAGGTTTTTCAATATGCAATACAGGCGAACCGGCTAAATTTACCCTTTTTGACTTCTTAGGAGGTTTCCCCTCAGCGTCAAAAAAGATATCCACAACCGGACGCAGGGGAAGATTTTTATTGATGCCTACAATCCTGCCGATCTCGTTGTTGTTTAATAATACATAACTTCCCAGAGGATATGGAGTGATAAAATTTAAGAAAACTTTTACTAATTTGGGCTCAAAAGAACGCCCTGCCTTCTGGACAATAGCCTTTACGCCATCATAGGGAATTTGCTTTTCCTTACCATAAAATCTGGGATGTGTTATAGCTTCATATACTTCGGTTACGGCAACTATTTTGGCAGAATCTGCAATTTCATCACCTCTTTTCCCTTCTGGATATCCTGTTCCATCTAGTCTCTCATGGTGTTGATAGACAATTTCAGGGGCTGATAGCGGCAAATCCCTTATATTATTTAAAAGGTCCAAGCCTAAAGCAGGATGCTTTTTGATCACTTCAAACTCTTCTTTTTCCAGCTTTGAAGGCTTATTTCTTATTTCTATGGGAATTTTCAACATGCCAATATCATGCAATAAAGAAGAAACACAGATATCAACAAGCTTACTTTTATCATATCCAAGAGCCAAACCTAGATTTGTGGCTAAAATCGAGACATTTATTGAGTGCGAACAAATATAATCCTCTTTCTCTCCAAGAGAACCAAAAATGTTAATTAAAGATAACAATGTATCATTTTCAACCTGTATCTGTTCTAATATTACTTCTGCAATGCTTACAATTTCCCCCCCTTGAATTGTTTTCCCCCTCACAACTTCATTTAATATTGGCCTTAAATGAATAATTGCATCTTCGTAGATCTTTTTTGTTTCACCCAAGATGTCTACATCATCTTTTTTCTTTGCAGCTTCTGAGATGAGACCTGGCTCATCCTGAGGTTTTTCTTCACCAGTTTTCCTGATGATTTCAGATAATTTAACCATAGTTAATTAATGTTCCAAGCCATGAATGGCTTTTTTTACTATATCTTCGTTTATTTCCTTAAGTGCTTTTGTAAATCCCAGCAACAAGCACATATCACAGAGAGTATTTATCACCCGTGGAACTCCTTCGGTGTTTTCCCATATTAAATTATGGACATTGTCCGAAAAAATATTTTTGTTGATCCCAGCTACTTTTAATCTATGGTGGATGTACTTTTTAGTATCTTCCTTATTAAGGGGATTCAGGTGATATCTTATAGCTAATCTCTGTTTTAATTGTTTAAATTCATTTATCATTTCTCGCAATTCAGGCTGCCCTATGAGTATTAACGTTAACAGAAATCTATTATTTAACTGAAAATTTAAAAGTAGTCTTAACTCTTCAAATGTCATCATATCTTGAATCGCTTGCGCTTCATCGATAATAATCACAGTATCTTTCTGATTTTTCATGTTCTCGTATAGGTGCTCATTGAGATCTGACAGCAATTGTGTCTTAGGTGGGCTTGGAGGGCTCTTTAAGCCCATTTGGATACATATTTCCCTTAAAAGATCATTCGGACTGAGTAAAGGATTGGTAACCAGCGCTATTTCATATTTATCCTGGGGCAAAACCTCAAAAAGCAGCCTGCTTATGACTGTTTTTCCACAGCCATAATCACCGGTCAGTAAAGCCGCTCCTTTGCGTTCCTCAACTGCATAAGTCAATCTAGTGGCAGCTTCTAAATGATCATGCGAAGAATATATAAAGCGCGGGTCCGGTGTGTTCTCAAAGGGCTTTTCTTTTAATCCCCAGTATGCTTCATACATTTTTTTCTATGGAAATAGCGTCATTCAATGCGCACTCTTTCTCGCTCTAAATATAGAATAAATAAATTACCCATGTCAAACTATTATCCTGGATTATTTAAAATGGGGACGGTTCTATTTTTCTCATAAAAGTAAAATAAAAGTAAAATGGGGACGGTTCTATTGACTTAAAACATGAATAATATTAATTTTAACCAAAAGATGGGAATAGCAAAACTCGACTTCAAGATAACAAGTCACCGGGTCACTAAATTAAAAAAGAAAAAAAACAGAAAATTTCTTCTGATTTTAGTTCTTATCAGCACGGCAGTATGTACTTATAACCACGGACTGGCTGATGAATACATTCAGGTGCCAGGATTACTTGACCTCCGCACAAATTTCAGCGACGGTTCCCACACACTAGACTATCTCATCAATCTGGCTAAAAAGAGGGGTTTTACGGTCCTTTTTATCACTGACCATGACCGTAAAGTCCTGGAATACGGTATACGCCCGTTTCAACATATATTGAAAAAAAGAGTTGAAACGCCTTCCATTAATAAGGGAGGACCAGAAAATTACCTGAACATGATCCAATCAGCCTCAAAAAAGTATCCCGAGATGGTCTTAATTCCTGGAGCAGAGTCAACTCCATTTTATTACTGGAGAGGAAGCTATTTTAAAAAAAACCTGACCGTTTGTGACTGGGAAAGACATCTTTTAATTTTTGGCTTCGAGAAGCCAGAAGACTACAAAAATTTACCGATATTAAATAACGGTTATTCTACAAGATATATTTCTTCATTTATTTCAGTTGGTTTTTTTCTACCACTTATTCCTCTTATAGTCGGCTTATTTTTGTTAAAAAGAAAGAGACTTATTAGATTTTTTGGAATAACCATTTGTCTCTTCAGTCTGCTTCTTTTTATCAATAATTTTCCTTTTAGAAGCTCTCCTTATGATCAATATCACGGATATCAGGGTATCTCACCATACCAGTTATTGATTGATTATGTAAATTCTCGGGGAGGAATGGTTTTCTGGAATCACCCTGAGACTAAGTCAGGCCAGAGTAAATTAGAGTTTATTTTTCGAGATACTCCGTCTTATCCTCAAGTGCTAAAAGAATCTAAAAACTACACAGGCTTTGCAACATTATATGGAGACACTATAACTGTTACAGAGCCGGGAAACATTTGGGATAAGGTCCTACTGGAGTACTGCTCGGGCCAGAGAGTTTTACCAGTTTGGGGGATCTCTGCTGCTGATTTCCACAAAGAAGGTTCAGCTGGAGATAAATTAGGAAATTATCCCACAATTTTTCTTGTCAAGAATAAAACCAAAAAGCATATATTAGAGGCTTTAAAAAAAGGAAGAATGTATTCCTATAGAGGAGACGTCAACTCTCCAAGACTGGTTCTTGAAGAGTTCTCTATTTCTGATCCAGATACTTCCCAAAAAGCCCTCATGGGGGAGGAGATATCTTCTAATGGCTCTTTAAGGATAAACATAAGTATTTTCACCCCAGGTTCAGAGAAAGAAAATTCCTTAACTGTAAGACTTATTCGAAACGGTGAACTGTTAAAAATCTTCTATGGCGAAACGCCTTTAAAAATAGATTTTAGAGACAAATTTAGAGTGCCAGGAAAAAAAATATTTTATCGTTTGGATGTGAAAGACAAAAAGGGAAGAAAAATAGTATCAAATCCTATTTTTGTAAATTTTTAGCCATTAAGCTGAGAGCAAGTTTTAATAATCGGAGTTCAAGGCGGAAATATTTTAATGATATATGAACAAGTACTACAAAAGTACGTATTTGTGATGTTTGCGGAACCGATTGTACCCGCGAATTCCTAAAGACAGAAAATTCTTCTTCAGAAAGCTTTCTACTTCTTCAATAAACCTCTTATTCCTAGGGCAATAGCAAATAAAAGAAGAGTCTGGGAAAATTGAAGAAAAGCTTGTGAAGTCACTCCAAAGATAATCACTTTTTCAACAATTCGAGTAATAATCCCCAGAACCAAGCTTAGAGCTGCTACAGCAATAAACACATCACATAGTAAATTTAATGTTTTGTTCACTGAGTTTACCTCCTCTTTTCCTTAAGTTACTTTGAATAGTATGGCTGCATTATTTGAATGTCAAGCGTTTTTTATTTGACGGAAAACTTCAATTGAAAATATCATTTTTCCATGTTACACTTATGAGCACTTTGAGTAAAAAAGAGGAAAAGGAAAAAAGAAAATACGTCCGGTCTGATTGTCTGCTTCCTGCAGAATTTGTAAAATCAGAAGGCAGAGATAGTCTATCTGAAAGAGCAATCGTTCACAACTTCTCACAGGAGGGACTAAAGCTAGCTATAAATTTTATGAATATCCGCCCAGGCTCAAAAGTGGAAGTAAAAATTTTTGTTCCAGAAAAAAATTTGTCAACTACTTTAGCAGGAGAAGTCACCTGGAATAAGTTTAAAGATAATAAATTGGAAGTTGGATTAAAAATAAACAAGATGGATGAAAATGTAAAAGAAGAGATCCTCAATTGGATTATGCCTGTATGGGTAAAAATTGAGGATGAGAAGAAAGAGAAAAAAGAAAAATCAGGTTAATTAACTCTCCTGTTTTTCTTTAAGAGCCTGCAGTTCTTTATAAAGTTGGCCTACCTTTGTTCCAAGAGTTTCTTTTTCTTTAGATCTAACTTTTGTTAGAATTCTCACAAGCATTGCTGCAGTACAAAGAAGAATTAAAAGGCTCATGATAGATGCATTTAGGAAAGGCACCCTAAAATTTTGCAAAAACTGAAATAACCCCATGTCTGATAAATAAGAAAAAATTGTCAAAACGGCCAACACAAGAATCCAAATTACCATTTATCTTCCTCCCTTATAAAAAGATATTTCCTCATATGCTTAATATTGATTTATTATTCCCTTATAGCTTTTAACACAGAGTAAATTTATTTGTCAACCCAGAAATGTTTTACCTCGCAAGCAGACTTTTAAAACTTCCAAAATTAGTATCTATCCGTTTATTAACAGAGCCCTCAGAAAAAAAAGACAGTTATGGCATACAGTAATGGAATCAGGCATGCCGAGGGCCGGACTCGAACCGGCACGTTGAATAACCAACGAGGGATTTTAAGTCCCTTGCGTCTACCAATTCCGCCACCCCGGCAATATCTTCCCTGGATAAAACTAGGCAGCTTTTACAATTCCAAAATATAGATGATTTAGCTCTTTTTTTCAACATTATATAATTGCCCTGGATTATTCACGAGCCAAGCTAGCCGCAGAAACGAGGCCTTGGGATCAGACCTGTAAAATCTGCCTCAACATGGTCATGTTTTGCCTTTAGGGAGAGAAATCATTCTCCCCTTTGATTACGCATACTTCCTCAGGATAAGGCTTAACTCCATAGACATACAAATTTAGCAGGCCTAGTTCTACCTGTTGACTTAAAATTTGTATAATATTAGATTAATTATGTTTTTTTACTAATCAAAAAACTTATAATAAAGCTTAAATGGACACTCAAATAAGGGGAATAAAGGGATAATAAAAACTAACAGAATCTGCATACTAGCTTTAAATAAAAGACATCCCCCTATAGAAAAATAAACGTGTTCCCTTTTCGAAAGGCTAAAAATTAATATGGTCAGGCAGAAGATAATTATATTATTTTTAGGAACCCTCCTTATCATAAACATCCATGCCCTGGCCATAGAAACAGGTGAAATCAAGGGAAAGGTCCGGGATGAAAGCGGCGAAGGTCTCCCCGGAGTTGAAATAACAGCAAAAAGTACAAGCCTTCAGGGCCAGCGGACCATCCTCTCTTCAAAAACTGGCAATTTTCATTTTCCACTTCTTCCAGTTGGAAATTACACTCTGACTTTTAAGATTCCCGGATTTAGCACACGCGTTCAGGAAAATGTTATTGTACGCCTTGGTCAGGTGACCGATTTGAATGTCACCATGAAACTATCAGAGATAAAAAAGGAAATTGTGGTCACAGCAGAAGCCCCTCTTATCGATAAAACTTCAACCGATACAAGTTTCCATCTCAGCAGCAAAGACCTGGAAAGACTTCCTGCACAGAACCGAACAGTGGTGGATGCGGTCAAGGTAACTCCTGGCGTTACGGGCGTAAGAGTTAACACCCGCCGTGGCACAGCAACTGAAGGGCTGCCAAGTTTTAGAGGTGAAGGAGAAGAAGGAACCAACTGGATCGTTGACGGCCTCTCAATTACTGGAGTGCGATTAAGAAATGCAGGAATGCGCTTAAATTTTGATTCAATTGACGAAATACAGATTATCTCCGACCCTTTCAGCCCAGAATTCGGTTCTGCCTATGGCGGCATCATCAATATGGTCACAAAAACCGGAAGTAACGATTTTACAGGCGAATTCTCCCTTGTCCTCACGGATAAAAAGCTTCAATCTTCTCGAGAAGATCAGCTCTCTGTCGTAAGCGAACCAGACTATTTTTCCAACTACAACTGGTATTTTAATCTCGGCGGCCCCCTGATCAAAGACAAGCTGTGGTTTTTTTTCTCGGATAATTTCTTTACGGATACAGAACAAACTAAGGATGGTTTTTTGGATTATCTTTTTGTTCCTGAGGGCAAGAGGACCACACCCAGCAACAACCTTTTTGCAAAACTCACTTACGCTTTAAACATCAATCACAGCATATCTCTTACATCGATGTTTAATAAATCTTTTAGACTTAAAGGTGGAACAGGAATTCCGGACCTATTTGAAGAAAAGTATTTTTCAGACTTCATCTTCAGGATAAACTACAAGGGAATTCTCAATTCTTCAACTTTTATTGAGGCTGGACTGGGACAGATCAAGAGAGACTCTTTTATAGAACCAGTCGATAAAGACCTCGGCCCTGCCCAGTACTATATCGAAGATTTAGCCCGGAGCATCAATAACTCCTACGGAGATGTTACAGATGACCAGAAAAGGCTGGACTTTAATATCAAACTCACAAAACACGTGGAAACAGAAACCTTTGGCCGTCATGAGCTCAATTTGGGCCTTGAATATTACGCTTTCTCTTCTGAATTTGCTGTTGATTTCAGCGGAAAAGATGAAGACCTATTTGCCAACAATGATTTTGATGCCGGAACAAAATACTATTTTGACACCTGGAGGGGCGGAGCAGGAACACCAACTTTTTTCTACGAATACGGGGAGTTCAACTTTATTAACTCTTCACGTGGAATCGGGCTTTATTTCAAGGATAAAATCACTCTGAACAGATTCACTTTTATGGCGGGTTTTCGCAGTCAGACACAGCTTTGCCGTGAAAACAATAAGGAGAAGCTCTGGTCATGGGGTATAACTGATTTTCTTTCACCTCGCTTTTCTCTGGCTGTCGATTTACTAGGTGATGGAAAGAACATTTTAAAGTTCGGCTGGGGAAGATTTTCCGATTTAATCACAACTATGCCTCTAGGCCTGCTGAATTCTGGAGCTGGCTTGACGTTCCGCACCTATAGATGGCAGGGCCCTTCAAATCCATCAGAGACTGAGCTTCGCAATGTTTCAAACTGGCTGTTTGAAAATGAACAGAAAAGCCAAACCTTTGAAATTGCCGAGGGATTAAAACCGAATTTTCTCACGCGGTACCTCATTGAGTTTGACCGTAAATTGGGACAAAACTGGGCGATAAAGGCGCGTTATGTCCGTTCGAAAGCAGAAAAGCTGCTCGAAGTGCTTTTTGAGTTTGACATAACAGCAGGATATAAATTCGTTTATGACAACTTTGAGCTCAAAAGAAGGAATTATCAGGGGATTGAAATAGAGGTTAATGGAAAAATCGGGTCCAATTTTTTCCTCAATGCCTCCTACTGCCACTCTTCAGCCAAAGGAACCAATCCCGGACAGAGCGAAACAGGGTCCTGGGCTCAGGAAGAAGGGAGCACAAATTATATCGGACTTTTCGGAAACCATCTTTATGTCCCTGACCTTCCTGAATTCGAAGACACAAAAAACTATGTGGATTGGGCCCTGGGCGGCCTGGGCGGAAGAGGAATCGGAGATGAAGGCTGGTATGGAAAACTCCCCTACTCCATTGACCACATTATTAAGATGAACTCCGTGTTTCTTGCCCCTTATGGCTTGACCTTTTCTATGGCGCTAGAATGGATATCCGGATATTATTGGGAAAAATTAGGTTACGTTCCTTTCTTCGGCGGATACTATTCCTTTCCGGAAGGAAGGGGCACAAGGGAAAGCCCTTCGCTTTGTTACCTGGACCTGGGTTTAGAAAAAGAGTTTCGACTGGGTAAATTACACCTTCTCCAAAGTTTGGCTCTGACTCTCCGGATTGACATTTTTAACCTTCTCAACACTCAGAGACCTGTATCTTATGTCAAGGAAGATATCTCAATTTTCGGGGGGGTCTGGGGAAGGCAGCAGCCCCGCCAGGCACGTGTGATGGCTAGAATCAAGTGGTAAAAAAGGTATTCATCCTTGAATATAGGAGCTTGGTTAATCAGAAAGGGATTTATTCATCTGTAGGGGCTTGATTCATCTGTCCCCTTTTTTTACTTTTTTACTCGACAGTGACACTTTTTGCCAGGTTTCGCGGCTGGTCAACATCAGCTCCTCTCTTTGAGGCAATGTAATAGGCAAAAAGCTGTAAGGGCAGAGTGGCTAAAAATGGAGTAAAAAGAGGGTGAACAGAAGGAATAGGAATGACTTTATCAACTTTTTCCTTGATTTCCTCATCATCTTCAAAGGCTACAGCCAGGATGTATCCATCTCTGGTCTTAATTTCAGATATGTTGCTTAACATCTTTTCATATACTCCGTCCCTGGGGACAATGGTCATCGTGGGCATCTTTTCATCAATGAGGGCAATAGGACCGTGTTTCATCTCCCCTCCTGGATAGCCTTCGGCATGAATATAGGAGATCTCCTTCAATTTGAGGGCTCCCTCCAGGGCAACAGGAAAGTTAACTCCGCGCCCTAAATAGAGAAAGTGGGAAAAAGAGACAAATTCTAGAGCCAGTTCCTCGATCGATTTGGCCTGGTTAAGAATATTCTCCATTTTATGTGGAATTCTCTGAAGGCTCTCGATAAAGGAAAGACTTTCCTTCTCATTTATCTTTCCTTTCACCTGTGCCAAATGCAGCGCAAGAAGGGCAAGCGCTGCTAACTGGGCGGAAAATGTCTTGGTGGCTGCTACTCCAATTTCAGGTCCTGCATGGGTATAAAGAACTCCATCTGTTTCTCTGGGAATGGAGGAATTCACCACATTGCATATAGCAAGAGAGACAGGATTTTTCTCTTTGACAGCTCGTAAGGCTGCAAGAGAATCAGCTGTCTCGCCGGATTGAGAGATCACAATAACAAGAGTTTTCTCATCCAGGATAAATTCACGATAGCGGTATTCTGAGGCAAACTCAACATCTACAGGAACCCGGGCTATAGTCTCCAAAAAATATTTGCCAACAAGTCCAGCATGATAAGAAGTACCGCAGGCAATAATCACAGCTCTTGTAATATCTTTAAGAGATTCCGGAGTTATTCCAATCTCATCCAGGCATATCTTTCCTGAATCAAGAGATATCCTTCCTTTTAGGGTATCTCTTACAACCTGAGGTTGTTCAAATATTTCCTTGAGCATAAAATGTTTAAATCCTCCTTTTTCAATCATAAGGGGACTCCAGGTGATATGTTCTACTTTTTTCTCCAGCACACTCCCCTTAAAATCACAGAACTTCACACCCTGTGTCCCAATAACAGCCATTTCTCCGTCTTCAAGGAAAACAATTTTCTGGGTATAATTGAGAAGCGGATTGATGTCAGAAGAGACAAAATTCTCTTTATCTCCTAATCCAACAACAACTGGCGGACCATCCTTTGCTGCCACAATTTTACCAAGGTCACGAGTGGAGAGAACAGCAATGGCATAAGCCCCTTCAAGCTCCTGGACAGCTTGCTGAACGGCCTCTTCTAAGGAACTTTGGAAATATTTTTCAACAAGATGGGCAATCACTTCCGTATCTGTTTCCGTGCAGAATGTGTGCCCTTCTTCTTTAAGCTTTTGTTTTAAGGGAAGATAATTTTCAATAATTCCATTATGGACAACGACTATAGAACCAGTGCAGTCCTGGTGAGGGTGTGCGTTCTCTTCACAGGGACGGCCGTGTGTTGCCCATCTAGTATGGCCAACTCCGTAGCTTCCATTAAGAGGGGACAATTTCAGGTTTTTTTCCAGCCCGATAATTTTCCCCTTAACTCGCCTCACCTGAATCTTGCTTTTATTTACTACAGCAACACCGGCTGAATCGTATCCTCTGTATTCAAGCTTTTTTAATCCTTCAATAAGGATAGGAACCACACTTTTGGGCCCTGTATATCCGATGATGCCGCACATTATTTTTTCTCTGTTCTCCTGACTTTTTTCCGTTTTTCAACCTGTTTGCTCCGGGCGACAACCAGAGATCCCGGAGAGACATCTTTTGTAATTGTCGAACCTGCTCCAATGTAAGCTTTTTTCCCTATTTTTAAAGGAGCTATAAGTTCCGTACCTGAACCAATAAACGCACCTGCTTTAATGATAGTTTTGTATTTTTTTTTGCCATCGTAATTGCATGTGATTGTTCCTGCTCCGATGTTCACCTCTTCTTCCACATCACAATCTCCTAAATAGGAAAGATGGCCTGCTTTGGATTTTCTTCCAAACACAGTATTTTTCATCTCGACAAAATTTCCCACTTTTGCTTTCTGCCAGATTACATTATTTGGCCTCAAGTGAGCAAATGGGCCTACCTGAGCATCATCTTTAATAGTACTCTCCTCGATCATGGTTGAGGTTAAAATTCTGACTCGATTACCCAGCCTTGAACCTATAATATGAACAAACGGGTAAAGCTGGCATTGTCTTCCGATAATAGAGTTCCCTTCAACGATCACAGAGGAGTGGATTGTTGTGTCCACTCCAATATTAACATCAAGGTCAATCCAGGTCGTACTGGGATCATTAACAGTAACTCCCTTTTCTGTAAGGGTTTTGATCTTTCTCTGCCGGAGCACTTCTGCCGCCTGAGCCAGTTCATAGCGGCTGTTTACACCAAAGATCTCTCCGGCTCTCTTTGTTGTATAAACGCCAACCTTTTTTTTCTGGCGAGCCAGAATTTCATGGACATCTGTGAGATAATATTCACCCTTCTTGTTCTTATTCGAGACCTTGGGTAAAGCAGCAAGGAGATCTTTTATTTTAAAAAGATAGACACCAGCGTTAATTGCTTTGATTTTCCGTTCGGAAGCGGTAGCATCTTTCTCCTCGATAATTCTAATTTTATCTCCATCCCGGATAATACGCCCAAATCCTGTGGGATTTTCCAATTCTGCACTTAAAAATGTCAGGGAGTTTCCTTTTTTCCGGTGGAGTGCCAGCATTGGCCTCAATGTCTCAGGTCTCAACAAGGGTAAATCAGCATTTATGACAAGGACATCCTTTTCCATTTCTTTCTTTAAGACATTTTTTGCCGAAAGGACAGCATGAGCTGTTCCCAGCTGTTTTTGCTGGGTAACAAATCCAACTTTTCTTAATGAGACGTCCTTTTTAACTTCATCTTTCTGATTTCCCACAACCACGTAAACCTTCTGTGGTTTTAGCCCGAGTACACAATCCACCACCAATCGAAGCATAGACTTCCCCGCTAGAGGATGGAGAACCTTGATTTTATCCGATCTGAATCTGGTTCCCTTACCTGCAGCTAAAATAAGAGCAAGAAATCCTTGTTTCATACCATTCTGGTTATCAGCTTAAATTTTTTATCCTCCCAAAGAGGTTCAAAATCCGCTTCATTCTGAGCCAATATCCCGAAAAATTTATCAAGCTTAATAGCCTTCTTCAGATGTTCTAAACAAGACTCACCCTGTCCCATCAAACAATAGGTATTGGCTATCAAATAGGATATTTTGCCCTCCTTGGGCTTCATCTCCTGGGCTTTTTCTAACAAGTTGAGGGCTTCCTCATAATCTCCTTGATTTATTTTGAAAATGCTGTACTCATAATAATCATTGAATGTTTTTAATTGAACTTTTTCCTTTTTTTGTAGTGCTCCACATATTTCGAGATAAATTCGAGCACGGTCAGCAAGTTCTTTTTCTGAAGAAAACTTGTCTAAAAAAGCTTTCAGTAATTCAGATGTTTTTTCGTATTCACCTTTGTGATAGGCTTTCATAGCCAAGTCATAAGCTGAAAGCGCTTTTTCGTAGTCATCTTTTTTTACCTTCTCTTTACTTTTTGTAACCATTAATTTTCCTTAAACTTAATATTTTTTTGATTTTCCCATTCTATCTCAGGAGAACTGCTTTGACAAGAGAAAAAAGGTCAAAAAATGATGTCAAACATAACTCCAGAACTCAGGGCTATCTAAAAGAAAATGTATAGCTTTTAGATGAAGCCAATGACCAGCCTTATGTGCTTTAAAATGTCCCATTAGAGGTGAACCCAGCAGGGAGAGATCTCCTATCAAATCCAGGACTTTATGGCGTACAAATTCATCTGGATACCGCAGTGGCCCGCTAATGACTCCTTTTTCATCGAGCACAATGGCATTATCCAGCGATCCACCCAAAGCCAACCCCATATCTCTGAGAGCAGGAACATCTTTTAATAATCCGAAAGTTCTGGCAGGAGCAATCTCTGTCACAAAGTTATCCAAATTTACAGACATACTCACTTTTTGTTTCTGAATAGTGGGATGATCATATTCGATTGAATAAGTTATTTTAAATTCTGGATCCGGACTAACTGAAACAACAGCATCCTTTTCCCTAATACTAAAGGGTTTGAGAATTTTGATATCCTTTTTCTTCTCAGGAATCTGCTTTGTCCCAGCTTTAAGAATAGCCTGGACAAAAGGAGAAGCACTTCCATCCATAATGGGAATCTCATCTCCGTTTATCTCGACAATCAAACTGTCGATGCTAAACATATAAAGAACGGCCAAAAAGTGTTCAAGAGTCTGAATTTTACATTCTTTAGAAGTAATGTAAGTTGAATTCCTGGTCTCTATTTTATTTGGATCAAGAGTGAGCTCCACATTTCCGACGTCAGTGCGCCGAAAAATGATTTCTCCTGACGAAGAAGGCTTTAAAAGAATGTCTACATTTTTTCCGGAATGAATCCCGATTCCTGAAAGATGAATCTCCTTTTGTATGGTATTTTTATCTTTCATTTTCAGCTAAACACAACAACCTTTTTAGAGGATAAACCTTTAGATTTTCAACAAAAAATCCCTCTTTATGGTTCTAACCAGTATAACTTAAAACTCTCCCCGCCTGCAAATGAGAAAAAAAAGGATACAGGCTGCTTTATCTGGAACTGTAGGGATTGGATGAATCAAATCCACCTTAGAAAATGGGGATAATCCCCAGTATTTATAATCATTTATTTTAATCAATTGTGGGTTTGATGAATCAAACCCCTACAGATGAATCAGATAGATTTGATGAATCAAGCCGCTACAGATAAATCAAGCTCCTATAATTAATAAAACGCAGGCCATTCTCTTTTTGTCTTTCCAGGTTGGTTACTATAGCTTTATCTCGAGATATTTGATAGAATCAGCCTGATGAGATCTCAACTCGAAGATGTTTTGAAGAAAGTCCATCAGGGAAAACTCTCTCCAAAAGAAGCTCTGCATATTCTTAAAGATTATCCTTATCAAGACTTAATATTCGCCAAAATCGATCATCACCGGGAATTACGGAAAGGATTCCCTGAGATAATCTATGGCCTGGGAAAAACAGATAATCAAATTTTAAAAATTGCCCAAGAAATTATCAAAAAAGGTAGCAATTTGCTTGTCACAAAAGCCGGGCCTGAAGTATTCAAAAAACTAAAGAAAAAAATTCCTAAAGTACGCTACAATCCCCTGGGTAAGGTGATTTACCTCAAGCAGAAGAAACCAATTCCAGGAAAAGGAAAAATAGCTATTGTAACAGCTGGAACTTCAGATATTCCGGTAGCAGAAGAAGCTGTAGTAACCTGTGATATTTTGGGTAACAAAACAGATAAAATATACGATGTTGGAGTTGCAGGTCTTCACAGGCTGTTTGGTGAATATGATAAGATCAATAAAGCAAAAGTCATTATAACTATAGCCGGGATGGAAGGAGCCCTGCCCAGTGTGATAGCTGGAATTGTTAAAATTCCGATTATAGCTGTTCCGACAAGTGTCGGTTATGGAGCAAGCATGAAAGGACTGGCTGCTCTCCTGGCTATGCTCAATTCATGCCCTGGTGGTGTGGGAGTCGTCAATATTGACAATGGCTTCGGTGCAGGATACCTGGCAAGCCTGATTAATCATCTCTAAAAAAAGGACAGGCTAATTTTATCCTTAGGGATTAGGTAACACTTTCTGTAATGATATAGAAGATATAAAAGTCATTGCGAGCGACCGAAGGGAGCGTGGCAATCTCATAAGATAAGATGCTATTCTTATTTATATTATGACTTCATTTCACTATATGAGATTGCATAGCCTGTTGCGAGCGTAGCGTGGCAATCTTCTGCGCTTCTCGTTATGACATTATAAAAGTGTTACCGAATTATTGAGTAAGTAAACCTGTCCCCTTTTTTATTAACCGTCTCTTTTTTACTCTTTTTCCTTCACTTAACGTATAATTTGTAAAACTTTAATTTTTAACCACTTAGACGCTTGACAATTGAGTATCTCCCCCCTATATTTACTTGTAGTCATTCTACATCCTTTAAACGAATACCCATGGAAATAATAGACCAGATAAGGCAAGTTGCGAACATCATTGATATCGTTTCGCAGTATACTACACTGCGAAAGCGGGGAAAAAAGCACATTGGACTCTGCCCATTCCATTCCGAAAAAGATCCTTCCTTTACTGTTGATGATGAAAAACAGCTTTATCACTGTTTTGGATGCGGAGCAGGAGGAGATGTTTTTACTCTTGTTATGGAGAAAGAAAGCCTCAGCTTCCCGGAAGCTCTAAAATTTCTGGCTGATAAATATAACGTTAAACTCCCAGAAAGGAGAAAATTCTCCCCGCAACTTCAAAAATTAGAAGAACAATTATTTAAAATAAACGAACACACCCTCGCTTTCTTCAAGAAAAACCTCTTTAATACTAAAGAAGGCGAAAAAGCCCTCGATTATCTTCAAAAAAGAAAAATTTCTAAAGAAGTCATTCAGGAACTGAAGATCGGTTATGCATTAAATTCCTGGGATTCCCTCATCCTCTTTTTTAAAGAAAAAAACGTGGAACCAAAACTCCTCGAGAAAGCAGGACTAATCCTTTTTAGCCAAAAGAAAAACGGCTATTACGACCGGTTCAGAGGAAGAATCATATTTCCAATATTTAATTTAACCGGCAAGGTTATTGCTTTTGGGGGAAGAACCATAGCAGACGCAGAACCGAAATATCTTAATTCCCCGGATACACCAATCTACACAAAAGGGAAATTTCTTTACGGTCTAAATTTTTGTAAAGACTCAATCCGAGAAAAAGGCGAAGCTATCCTTGTAGAAGGATACACAGATTTTCTCGCTCTTTATCAGGCAGGAATTACAAATGTCGCCGCCTCATTGGGCACAAGCCTGACCTCTGACCAGGTCTCTCTTGCTTTACGGTTTACTCCAAAAATTAATGTCAGCTACGATGCCGACCCGGCAGGGAAAAAAGCAGCCATCCGCGCAATATCTCTCTGCTTTGAAAAAGGCCTTCAAATAAAGGTCCTGACTCTCCCGGCAGGGCTTGACCCTGACAGTTACATCAAGAAATACGGGGCAAACCAATTTAATAAGCTGGTCCAAAAGAGCACCCCTGGACTCAAATTTTTAATCGACAGCCATCTTCAAGAAGATAATATCGAAATCCCGGAAGAAAAAGCAAAAATCGCCCGCGATATTGTCAGTGAGATAGGAAGGATACCCGACCCAGTCGTCCGCAGCGAGTATTTTAAACAAACAGGCGAATATCTCTCTATAGATGAACATACACTCAGGTCAATGGCCAAACAGAAACCAATTGAGAAGAAGGCAGAAGAAAAAGATTCCTTTCTTAATGCTGAAAAAAGACTCCTTCAAATACTCATTGAAGATAAAAAAATTGGCCCGTATGTATTTGCAGAAATAAAAGAGGAGTACTATCAAGGCTTGAGAAGTGAGCCTATCTTTATCGCTTTATCAGAAAGTTTTAAAAAAGGGGAAGAATCAAGCCTTCCTAAATTAATACAAAAGATCGATCCTTCTCTTTCTGCCTCTTTGACACGAGCTCTACAGGAAAAAGAACAAGACGCAACTGTCGAGGAGGCTTTAGAATGTTTAAATACTTTAAGACAGCTCTCACTTGAAAACCAGGCAAAAAAGCTAAATTTAGAAATTGCTAGATTAGAAAGGAATAAAGAAAGGGACAAGATTTTACCTCTAATAAAAAAATTTCAGGACATAAAAAATCAGCTATCTCTATTATCGGAACGAAATTATCAAAATTTGGGTTATAATAAAGGGGATAGCACAACAAAGGAGAGAAGCTAACATTGGCATCAGAAAACAAGCCTCATAAAGAAGAAATTCACGAACTGATTTCAAAAGGAAGGAAACAGGGCTATCTTCTTTATAAAGAAATAGAAGACTCATTCCATGATGATATAGACTCTGAAGGAGTTTTTAAAGATTTTCTCAAATCCATGGACGAATATGGGATTAAAATCCTCGATGCTAAAAAGAAAGTAGTTGCTCCTAAAAGAAGAAAAAGTGACCTAGTCTCACTTCACGGCCTGGAACGTACAACTGACCCTGTTAAGCTCTATCTGAGAGAAATGGGGAATATTTCGCTTTTGACTCGAGAAGGCGAAGTAGCCATAGCAAGGGAAATAGAAAAGGGAGAAAAATCCATCATCAAAGCTCTCTCTAAAACGCGGCTTGTTCTGAACGAAATCCTTTCTCTAGAGGAAATAATAAAAGATGATCCTGATTTCGTCCTGGAAATGTTTGATATCAGCGAAGATGACGTTGCGGAAGGAAAACTCGAAGCGAAAAAGAAGCAGATACTGGCAAAAATCAAGACAATTAAAGATCTCAGTATTCAACTAGACAGCATCCCTCAGGCAAAGAAAAATATCATTAAGCGCGGAAGGCTCATTGTAAAAATGAGCCGCCTCATAAGGGCGCTAAACATACGTCCATCCCACAGAGAAGTTATCATTACTAATCTCCGCGAAAAGCTAAAAGTCGTCAATGAGCTAGAAGAAACAAAGGAAGAATTAAATCTTTCCCTCAATCGAGCTAAAGGTAAAAAACAACAGGCTGAACTAAAACAAAAAACCAACGAAATCAACAAACTCCTGAGGACATGCAAGAAAGAGATCGGCCTTGATTCCCAGGCTCTAAGAAAAACACTCAGGGCTATCACTGCGGGGAAAAGAATCAGCAACCAAGCGAAAAAAGAACTGGTTGCTGCAAACTTAAGACTTGTGGTTTCTATCGCCAAGAAGTACAGCAATCGGGGACTCCAATTTCTGGATCTCATCCAGGAAGGAAACATGGGCTTAATGAAAGCTGTAGATAAATTTGAATACCGGAGGGGTTATAAATTCTCCACCTATGCAACCTGGTGGATCAGACAGGCCATAACCAGAGCTATAGCTGATCAGGCCAGGACAATAAGAATTCCAGTACATATGATAGAGACTATAAACAAACTGATCAGAGTATCAAGGAGCCTTGTCCAGGAAATCGGACGTGAACCAACATCCGAAGAGATAGCAAAAAAGATGGACATGTCTGTCAATAAAGTGAGAAAAATCATAAAAATCGCCCAGGAACCTATTTCGCTGGAGACCCCTATTGGGGAAGAAGAGGACAGCCACCTGGGAGATTTTATCGAAGATAAGGTTCTTCCTTCTCCACCTGAGACTGTTATTAACATCAACCTGAGAGAGCAGATTGGAGAAGCCTTAATATCTTTAACAGAAAGAGAAGCTAAAGTTCTGAAAATGAGGTTCGGATTAGGGGACGGAAATGAGCACACTTTGGAAGAAGTCGGACAGCAATTCAAAGTGACTCGTGAGAGAATAAGGCAGATCGAAGCCAAAGCTTTAAGAAAACTAAAACATCCAAGCCGCAGCCGCAAACTGAAGTCTTTTACGGATGAGGACTGAGTAAAAAACAAAAAAAGGGATAGGCAACTTTTTCCTACAGATGAATTAAGCCCGTCTCTTAGAGAATGATTCAATTCCAATAACTTAAAAAAATGGTGGGTTTGATAAATCAAACCCCTACAAAAAAGCAGCCTGAATAAAGTAACCTGTCCCCTTTTATCTCTTATATCTTTTACTTTTATGCTAAATTGACTTGAAATTTGATATCTGCTATAAGAAAGTTAGGGCCTATAGCTCAGCGGAAGAGCCTCCGGCTCATAACCGGCAGGTCCCAGGTTCGAATCCTGGTAGGCCCATTTTCTACTTGAGGAAAAGATGTGGATATTGAGTTTAATAAACTAATTCAACTGCAAGATCTTGATAAAGAAATAATAGACACCTCTCTTTTCCTCGAAGGCATTCCCTCCAAAATCGAAGAAATCAACAAGAAAATTGAACAAAGCACTCAAATTGTAACTCAAGCTAAAGAAAAAATATCCCAGAACCAGAAAAACCGAAGAGACTTAGAATCTGAAGTCAAAGATATTAAGGAAAAAGCCTCAAAATATAACCTACAGCTTAATTATGTCAAGACAAATATAGAGTACAGTTCTCTTCTTAAAGAAATCAAAGAAGCTCAACAGAAAATCGACGATCTGGAAGAGGAGATAATCAGCGAGATGCTCTCTGCTGATGAGATTGAGGATGAAATAAAAACATCAGAACAAAAACTCAAAGAGGCAGAAGAGAAATACTCAATAGAAAAAAAAATCCTGGAACAAAAGAACAACGAGTCAGAATTAAAGAAAAAAGGACTAATCCAAGAAAAAGAAAATCTTTTGCCAAAAATTCCTGCTAGCCAAACAAGTCTTTATCTAAAAATATTCAAGAAAAATAATAATATTGCGCTATCGCCTGTAAAAGATGATTTTTGTTTTATGTGTCATATGCGCGTCAGACCCCAGGTATTAAATGAATTAAAAGAAAAAGAGAAACTTATCCTCTGTGAGAACTGCGGCAGGATATTGTATTGGCTTGAAAAACAACCTTGAATAATCTGTTCCAGCATTTCATTAAAATATAACACAGGACGTAAAGTTTAACCTGTCGAACTGATCCGTTATAAGGGGAATAAGTAAAACCAAATTTTAGTAAAAAGCTTGATGCCTAATGCCACCAGCTGATTAGCACAAATGAGGGACAGTTCTATTTTTTTAAACTAACTCTCCAGAACTTTTGCTATAGAGACAACTTCATCGCCTTTTCCAAGATTAATTATTCTAACCCCTTGAGTTGCCCTCCCGGAAGGCCTCACTTGCTCTGTTTTTATCCTGATAACTTTACCAGCCTTTGTGATCTGGATTAACTCCTCACCGGATATTCCAACTATCCCAATAGCTTTTCCAATCTTAGCATTAACTCTAAGATTTATTACACCCTTCCCTCCTCTTCGACGTAGTGGATAGAGGTTGATTTCAGTCTTCTTGCCGCAGCCCTTTTCACTTGCTGTAAAAATATATTTCTCCTCTGCTCCCGCAACGATCATACCGACAATCTTATCTTTTGGTCCTAAGGTAATAGCTTTTACACCGGCAGCCTGGCGCCCCATAGGTCTCACCTGGGTTTCTTTAAACCTTATTGCCTTCCCTAACCTTGTCCCGATCAAAATATCTTTTTTACCATCGGTTAACTTTGCTGTGAGCAATTCGTTTTTTCGGTTAAGGCCAATAGCTATAATACCGCCTTTGCGGATGTTCCGGAAATCACTCAATTTTGATTTTTTTATCCGTCCATTCGAGGCCAACATCACTACATAGCGGTCACCAGAAAAATCTTTCACCGCAACAACAGAACTTACTTTTTCATCCGGCTCTAACTGAACAAGGTTCCTGATGGATTTTCCCCGGCTTGAAACTCCAACATCAGGTATATAAAGGGCCTTAAGCCAGTACAGACGTCCTTTGCTGGTAAAAATAAGGAGATAGCTGTGTGTAGAACAAATAAAAAGGTCCTGCACAACATCCTCTGCCTTCATGATGATACCTCTTCTTCCTTTTCCTCCCCGGCTTTGAAAATGGTAGTAACTCAAAGAAGTGCGTTTAACATAACCGGATGATGTGTATGTGATTGCGACATCTTCCTCTTTGATTAAATCTTCTGGTTTTAGATCTGTGATTATTTCTTCTTTGATTTCTGTTTTCCTCTCATCCTGATAGGCCTCTTTAATTTCTTTCAGTTCCTCGACAATAATATTTAGAATAAGCTCCTCACTTCTTAAAATCTTCCTCAATTTTGTGATTTGTCTTTGTAAATCCCTGTGTTCTCTCTGTATCTTCTCTCTTTCCAATCGAGTCAGTTTCTGAAGCTGTAAATCCAGAATGGCTTGAGCCTGAATCTGGGTTAAATGGAAATTTGTGATGAGTCCTTTCCGAGCCTGATCCACCGTACGAGAAGCACGGATAAGGCTGATGATCTCATCGAGATGATCAAGCGCAATAGTTAATCCCTCAAGGATATGAGCCCTCAATTCTGCTTTTTTTAATTCAAAGCGCGTACGGCGTCGAACAACATCCTGACGATGGGAGATAAAGTAGTGCATTATGTCAAGAAGACAGAGCAACTTCGGCTGCTTCTCTACAATGGCCAGCATAATAATACCGTAGGTGGTTTGAAGGGAAGTATGCTTGTAGAGGTTGTTCAAAATAATCTCGGGATATTCCCCCCTTCTTATTTCAATCACCATACGCATCCCTTCTCTGTCAGATTCATCTCTAATGTCAGCAATACCCTCTATTTTTTTGTTATTCACAAGGCTTGCAATATTTTCGAGAAGCTTTGACTTATTTACTTGGTAAGGAATCTCCGTTATGACGATTCTGTCTCTTTCTTTATTCCGGCCCCTCTCAATCATAGCTTTTGCTCTTAAATAAATGAGTCCCCTTCCCGTCTCGTAAGCTTCTTTTATTCCTTCCAGGCCGAAGATATATCCTCCGGTTGGGAAATCCGGGCCAGGGACAAACTTCATGATTTTCTCTAAGCTGGCCTTGGGATGCTGAATGAGATGAATGATTCCGTCTATGACTTCATTTAAATTATGAGAGGGGATATTTGTGGCCATGCCAACTGCAATCCCTGAACCTCCATTTATAAGAAAATTAGGTAATTTTGCCGGGAGAACTTCAGGCATCTGGAGACTGCCATCATAATTCGGAACAAAGTTGACTGTATTCTTATCCAGGTCTGCCAGAAGTTCCTGTGTAATTTTTTTCATTCTGACTTCGGTATACCTCATAGCAGCTGGGGGATCTCCGTCTATAGAACCGAAGTTGCCCTGCCCATCTACAAGGGGATAGCGAAGACTAAAATCCTGCGCCATACGAACAACAGTATCATAAACAGCTGCCTCACCATGGGGGTGATACTTTCCTATGACATCTCCAACTATACGGGCAGATTTTTTATAAGGCTTATTCCAGGCACTTCCTGTTTCATGCAAGGAATAAAGAGTGCGGCGATGAACAGGTTTCAGTCCGTCTTTGATATCAGGTATGGCTCGACCAATGATTACACTCATAGCGTAATCAAGATAAGACCGCTTCATCTCTTCTTCTAAACTGACCACAGGCAGCTTAGATACATCATTATTGGCCATCCATTCTCCTTTTAATAAAAGAAATTCTCTCCTGCTCTTTTCCTAAATATCAAGATTCTGGGCTTCAAGAGCATTCTTTTCTATAAAATCCCTTCTCGGCTCAACTTCCTCTCCCATAAGGATAGTAAAAACCTTATCCGCCTCAACTGCATCCTGTATGGAGACCTGCAGCAGATATCTTACTTCTGGATCCATGGTTGTCTCCCAAAGCTGTTTTGGGGCCATCTCACCCAGCCCCTTATATCTCTGAATGACAATGCCCTTTTTCCCTTTCTGGAAGAGGTAGTCGAGCAGCTTTGCCTCATTATCAATCTTAATCCTTTCGCTATCGCTCAAAACATGGAAAGGGGGATTGAAGTCTTCTAATTCTCTGTGTATTTTATGAAGGTTTCGGTACTCAACCGATTGGATTAAATCCAGGTTAATCCAACAAGAAACCTTCATGCCGTTAATCTTAAAATTGACGACTAATTCATAGAGCCCATGTTCCTCATCCATGCTTAAATCCGAGGCAATGTCTTTCTCTTTAAGAAGGCTCTGGATTTTTTTCACATTCTTCTGTTCTTTTAAAAAGTCTGTACTCTCAACTCCGTTATTTAGAAGAATATCAATCAAGAAAAACGGATAGTTTTTTCTCTCTAATATCTGAATATAATTCTTTTTAGCGATTATTCTCTGGAAAAACTTTCTGAATTGATCGCCCTTGATATATTCTCTTTTTTTGCTCACTTTAAGTTGAAACTCTTCTGATATTTTTCTTATTATGTATTTTTCAAATGTGCGCTCATCTCTCAAATATTGAAAGGACTTCCCTTTGCTTATTTTATACAGCGGGGGTCGGGCTATGTAGAGATAGCCGTTTTCTATCAATCGAGGCATTTGCCGGTAAAAAAAGGTCATGAGAAGGGTTCTTATGTGGGAACCGTCCACATCGGCATCTGTCATGATAATAATTTTATGATAGCGCAGTTTCTCCAAATGGAAATCTGCCTGCTCAATACCTGTTCCAAGAGCTGAGATGATTATGCCAATCTCCTCACTTTTAATAACCTTATCAAACCTAGCCTTCTCAACATTGAGAATTTTTCCTTTAAGAGGCAAAATCGCTTGAAAGCGGCGATCCCGAGCCTGCTTGGCTGAGCCTCCTGCAGAATCTCCCTCCACGAGGAAGATCTCGCTCTCCTCAGGATTTCTTTCCTGGCAATCTGCCAGTTTTCCAGGTAAAGACATTGACTCCAGAACTCCTTTTCGGCGGGCAAGCTCTCTGGCTTTCCGGGCAGCTTCTCTTGTCCTGGCTGCTTCTAAAACCTTAAGTACTGTCCTCTTTGCAGCTATGGGATTCTCTTCAAAGTAAGCTGAAAGCTGTTCGTTCACAATGGATTCAACTATTCCCTTGACCTCACTATTTCCAAGTTTTGTCTTTGTCTGGCCTTCAAACTGAGGATTTTGAATCTTCAAGCTCAACACAGCGCACAATCCCTCCCTCGTGTCATCGCCGGTTAGATTCTCCTTTAAATCCTTAATCAGATTGTTAGTTTTGGCATAGTTGTTTATAGTACGGGTTAATGCTGCTTTGAATCCTATTAAATGGGTACCGCCCTCTGTGGTATTTATATTATTCACAAAAGTAAAAATACTCTCAGAATAACTTGTGTTGTACTGAAGGGCCATCTCCATGACAATCTCGTTTTTGATGCACTCAAAATAGATTGGCTTGGGATTAAGGACGGATTTATTTTGATTAAGGTACTCTACAAATTCCATAATTCCGCCCTTATATTGAAATTCATTTGTCCTATCGTTCCGTTCATCAACAAGAGTAATTTTTAATCCTTTATTCAAGAAAGAAAGCTCTCTTAATCTCTGGCTGAGAGTTTCAAAATTAAAATCTACGGAATCAAAGACATCTGGATCAGGTCTAAATGTAACCTTTGTGCCGGTCTTTTTTGTCTTTCCAATCTGTTTTAATTTTGTTATGGCCTTGCCTTTTTCATAGCTCTGGGAGTACACACCTCCATCTCTTTTTATCTCCAGATCCAGCCTTTCCGAAAGGGCATTAACAACAGAGACACCAACTCCGTGTAGGCCACCGGAAACCTGGTATGATTTTGTATCAAATTTTCCCCCAGCATGGAGAGTAGTCATAACAATTTCCGCAGCAGGCTTTTTTTCCTTCTTGTGCATTCCAACGGGAATACCTCGGCCATTATCAACAACAGTGATGCTGCAGTCCACGTGAATAGCCACATCGATCTGCGTGCAAAATCCAGCTAAAGTCTCATCAATGCTATTGTCAACAACTTCATAGACTAAATGCTGCAAACCTCCAGGACCAGTGCTGCCGATATACATAGCCGGTCGCTTTCGAACAGCCTCCAATCCCTTTAGTACTTTTATGCTTTCTGCAGTATATTTATTCTTGTTCATTGGCTCACAATTTTAGAAAAAAGAAGGGCTATATAGGAAGGATTTTTCACCCAACACAACAGGCATATTTTTCGTAAATAATTATATATTATGCAGACAATTTAGTAAAGAAAAATAACCCTTTTTTTTAACTTAAAATTGGTGATTTTTCTAGCCCATAACACACTAATCACTGAAGCATATTTCTGTATCATTTTTTATTATTCAGTCACTAAAAAGACGGAGATTTTGTGGTAATTGGCTCACTTTTTGGAGTCGTTACTCAACATTTTTTCGGAGTAAGACCTTATCACATATATATTTGTGCAATCAAAGTGAGATAAACATCTCTTCCTAAGGGCAAGGCCTGATCCAAACGTGTGATAAGGCCTGATCCTAAATGTCAAATGTTGAGACGCGACCCCTTTAGTTCAGACGATTTTGAAAATGAGATTGTATTTAGCTATAATTGAACAGAAAGAGTTTCAAATGCCAGCAAATTTAACGCCGCAATATTTTGAGGCTGAAAAAAAACTAAAGACCGCCAAAAGCCCGCAAGAAAAAACACAAATTTTAGAGGAACTTCTCTCTCTCGTTCCTAAACACAAAGGGACAGAAAAGCTTCAGGCACTTCTTAAGACAAAAATTGCCAAACTCAAATCAGCCGCCCAAAAAAAACCGACGATCTCCAAACAAGGACCTACACACCACATCGATAAGGCAGGAGCAGGCCAAATAGTGCTTATCGGACCTCCAAACTCGGGGAAATCCTCGTTGATAAAATCTTTAACTAATGCAAATCCTGAAGTGGGCAATTACCCATTTACTACACGAGTTCCCTATCCCGCCATGATGTTATTCGAAAACACCCAGATTCAACTCATAGACACGCCACCCATCACGCCAGACTATATGGAAATCTGGCATTCTGAATTGATCAAAGGGGCTGATAGAATTTTGTTGCTTTTAGATCTGTCCTGCCAAAATCAAGCTGAAATCCTATATCCTCTTCTAGACAAATTGAAAGAAAAGAAGATCGAGCTTATTCCCGACGACCAGACAATTCCCTCAGAAGCCCATCTCTTTTATAAAATAGCATTAATTGTGGCTAACAAAACAGACCTTCCCTTAACAGAAAAAAACTTGAATTCATTAAAAAACGCCCTCAAACCCGGATTTAGCGTGATTCCAATATCCGTCAGTCATGGTAAGGGCCTTGAAGGCCTCAAAAAGAAGATGTTTTCCATACTCCATGTCATCAGGGTTTACAGTAAAGTTCCGGGGAAAAAAGTTGGCTTTGAAGACCCCTTTACTCTAAAAAAAGGGTCATCCGTCATGGGACTGGCCAAAGCCGTTCATAAAGACTTTGCCCAAAAGCTGAAATTCGCCCGAATCTGGAGTGAAAATAAATATCAGGGTCAAAAAGTCAACCGTGATCACATTCTTGAAGACGAAGACATTATTGAACTCCACATATAAATCATCTTTGCTCCTCGTAACGATGTCTGCAGTTACCTCGACTCATGAATAATCCTGGCTATTTGATCCTGGGAAAAAAAGGGACAGGCAACTTTTTGTGGAGGTTGTACCTCTTAATCCTAAAAAAAGGGTGGATTTGATTAATCAAATCCTACTGATGAACCAAAACCCTTCAATAAAGATAAATACGCCTGCCCCCTTTTTTTCTTATGAGCCGCTCTTTTTTGAAAAAAAAGAAGAAGATAAGACATAATTGAATCTGTAATTTCTGTAAGAACTGATAGGAACCTCGCCACCTTTAGCCCAGTTTCCATAGGGAGCAAAATCCACATAGCCATAAGGGCCAAAATCAATTTTAATGCAGTGACAGTATTCATGGGAGATCGTCTCTTTTACAATTTTTTGAGCCAAAGCTAAAAGCTGTTCCTGACTAATTCCTTTTGGCACATCAACCTGAAAAAACACACGGTGAATATTGCTTCTATCCAGGCTCTCTCTAGACCTAATTGTATAGGAGGTGTCTCTGAGCTTATTTAAGTGGGAAAATATATTTTTATCTTTGAAGATAGGAGAAGCTTCGGATAATTTTATATTCTCAGCGGAAGTGGCAAACATAAAATAAATGAGCCCTAAAAAAGCAAACGTTAGGAAAAAATAAACAGCTAGGGGCTTTGATACAAAAAGATATCTTTTTTCTTCATTATTCACAAAGACCCCCCTCCTCCCTTTCGACATAAGCCGCACCTTTTATAATGGACTCTACTATAAGAAATATAAGTCCAGTGGGAGGAATTTTCAACAATTTGGGCGAAAATGTCGTATTATGTCGTATTATGTCGTATTTTGTCGTATTCATTTTTAAAATATTTAATGTCAGATTCAATTTTACTTCGCTCAACGCTATGATTTATTCACTTAAATTGAGCATCAAAATGTCTTGTTATCCAGCTCTCGGAACAGCTTCCACAGTCAAAATCCCAAAAAATCAATCATGAATTAGATTATAAATAAAAACTTTCCTGCTCATTTACTGACTTATTTAACTTAAGGAAATATTTGTAAAAATAATATAGGGATTTTTCTGATATTTTTGTAAGGTTTTTACAAAAAAATATGTCAGGATCTGTCTTACAAATAAATACAAAAACTAAAGGTTGAGATATTTCAAAAAAAGAAGATTTTAATTTAAGATCATAAATCTATCCACGAGCTAACAGTTTTTAGTTCATTCTCCCGTTAATTTCCTTTTTAAAAATCTTATCCGACTTTCATATTTGGCGTTTAACCGTTATAATTAATTCACTCGGATCGGGGCGTAGCGCAGTCTGGTTAGCGCACAGCGTTCGGGACGCTGGGGTCAGGGGTTCAAATCCCCTCGCCCCGACTTCATTAATTCTAATTTTTATGTCGTGTTCCGGATATTAAAACAAAATGTGAAGAACTGCGATTAAAAGGAGTGGGTTTGACGAATCAAATGCTTACAATTTAATCAAATCATAATGTCTGCTGCCCAGGCCAATCTCAACTCCATGTTCGAGCTGCACAGACCAATCCATATCATATCCAGCCCTCAATATATCTTTCCCGCTTTTCTCGTTCACTAAATCAGCTGAAGCCTGATCGATAGCTACAGGATCAAGAGAGCCCAAAATCCCGATATCCTCCACAACAGCCGGCTGATCCTTTGACATACAGTCACAGTCTTTTGTGACCTCTATTAAAAAATTTATAAAGTTAATCCTGCCATTAAAAAAATGCCTCAGACTGTAAGCATATTCACTCATCTTTTCTTGAACACGCACAGAATCCGAATCCCAGTTGAATTTAACAGCCCCGACACTGCAGACCACAAGGCATTCTCCACACCCTATACATTTGTCCTCAATAATGAACGCTTTATCGCCTTTCTCCACAATAGCCTGAGCAGGACAATAATCAAAACATACACCACAATTGCTGCATAACTTGGAATTAATCCACGGATGAACATCTGAATGCTGCTCGAGCTTTCCTGCTCGTGAAGCACAGCCCATGCCCAGGTTTTTTATAGCTCCACCAAAACCAGACTGAATATGCCCTGTGAAATGACTTAGACATATCATGGCGTCTGAATTCAGGAAAAGGCTGCCAACCTTAGCTGATTTGACATGTTTGAGATTAACCTGGATTTCGCCATCATCTCTGCCTATAAGGCCATCAGCGATGATAGCAGGAATACCCAGAATCTCCGGCTTAAAACCATGCTCCTCTGCAAGAAGGAGATGCTCAACGGAATTGGATCTGCTTCCGACATAGAGGGTGTTTGAATCCGTTATAAATACCCGAGAGGTAATTTTTTTAATCTGTCTGATAATATTTATAATCCACTGAGGCTTGATATACCCGGTATTTCTTTTTTCTCCAAAATGGATTTTTATTGCCACAAAAGAATCATTCTCTATTTGTTCATGCAGCGCGGTCTTGAGGAAAACTCTTTCGGCTTTTTGAGCCAGGACTTCATTCCCATCTTCTCTTTTTGCCGGAATAAAATAAACCTTACTCGACATTTTTAGTAATCCACCTATTCCTTTAAAATCGCTTTTGCGGCTTGAATACCTGAGCCTTCTTTAAAAGCATAACCCAGGGAAGAAAGAGTCCTTTCCAGGGCATCAAGGGCAAAAAACACCTGGGATACAGACAAATTTCCCATATGACCCATTCGGAATACTTTCCCTGCGGTCTCACCTAATCCCCCTGCCACAACAATTCCGTTCTCATAAAATACACGCCGGAATTCTTTATCTTCAACTCCCTCAGGATAATTGATCACAGAAAGAGTATCCGCTAAAAATGGCTCCTGAGTAAAAAAAGAAAATCCTAATTCAGTCAGAGCTGCTCTTATAGCCTCTGCAACACGAGCGTGCCGAGAGAATCTTTGCTCTATTCCTTCCTCAAGGATTATTTTTGTACTCTCATAAAAGGCCCTGATTTCATTAACACAGGGAGTTGAGAAATATTTTGATGGGTCCTTCATAATAGGAAGCCAGTTCAAAAGATCTGAATAGTAAGCTGGAATTTCTTCCAAACTCTTTCTCTTCTTTATGGCTTTCTCTGAAACGGCTAAAATCGCCAAACCAGGAGGGGCTCCAAAACATTTCTGGGATGCGGTCAAAATCACATCAACTCCCCATTCATCCATCCTTTCTTCTATCCCTCCTGTGGCACAAACACCATCAATGATATAAAGAATCTCCTGGTCTTTTAGTACTCCCGCATAATCTTTAACAGGGGCGCAGGCACCTGTACATGTATCCACATGGGTTGAAACCACTGCTTTATACTTTTTTTCCGTAAGTTTCTTATCCAATTCTTCAGGCAGAACCGCCCTGCCCCATTCACTCTCGATAAGGTCACAATCAAGGTTAAAACTCTGGGCAATTTGGGCCATCCTCTGCCCGAAAAATCCCTGAGAGAGAACGAGGAACCTTTCTCCTTTCTTTATAGTATTTAAAAGTGCCATTTCCATAGCTAAAGTCCCAGCTCCTGCGACAATAAATGGCTCACCTTTCTCACAAAAGACAATCTTCTTTAGATTGGCAAGTGCTTTCTGTAATTCTTCTACGAACTCAGAGCTTACATGGGAAACTGTGGGAAGAGAAAGGCTGTTTATGATCCGAGGATGAACAGGACTCGGACCGGGAATCATGAGTAATTTTTCTCTTAACATTTTGTCTCCTTGACCTCAAAATCTCTCCTAATTCTATCGATAATCCCTAATAAATCAAGTCAATTTATCTGCCGTCAGCCTCTGGACATCATCTGTTTATAACAGAGTCCAAGGTAAAATATGCTTTCAGGGTGGACCTTTTTCGAAAAACTCAGTTAAGATCAGGCCTTCATGGAAAAATTTCTAAAAAACTCTCTAAAACTTTCTACTTTATCTCCTCATCTGAGGGAACAGCTATTATCTTGAAGCTCTCTCCTTCATAATTGACGATTATGTTCGCAGCAACTGAAAGGTATTTTGTTATCCCGGGCTTCCTGGAGAGAAGGCGGAAATAATCATCTGAATTAAAGCGGATCTCTTTTACAGGACTTCCTTCTTTATAAACACTGTCAACCCAGTATCCATCCTTCAGGTAGAAAGTCTTTTCTCCTTTGTATCTTATTCTCTGGGAAACAACTTGAGGAGCCTGAGTTACCTCTTTTAACATCTGTGATGCTCGGGCTATTTTAACGGCGCCCGCGCCTGTTACCTTTCGAGCAGCAAGGGCTTTTTCAGCCTCAGGTGCTGCTGCATCAATGGTACGTCTCTCTTTCTCCGTAACAAGAAAAGACGTATAAGGGGTTACGATTCCATATTTTAATCCGAGTTTTTTCACTTCATCAACAAGCTCCTTGTTTACACCATAAAGACGGATCTCTTCAATAAGATAGCCAATCCTTCTTGTGGCCCAGAGACGCGGTAGAAAACTGTACGATTCTTCCTTAACCAGTTCTTGCTTCTTGAGAATAAACTTCTCTTCTTTCTTTCTCACTTTTCCCGAAAGCGCTGTTGTTACCGGGCCTTTGCCGTCATATTTCCCGATCAGAATAAGCTGCGAACCTTTGAACAGATCAGGCATAACTCTCGGATAAACATCTCTGACTTTAATTCCTTCAAAATCAATAACTAAATCAGAAAGAAGAGGAGAGGATATCTTTTCATAATAGCTTGATATAGCAATCTCCAGATCCTCGTTTTCATCAACATAAACTGAAGTCCCTCTGTTATCAGAAGAAATTCTGTCTAAAAGCTCTGTGTTGACATCATATCCAACACCAAAGACAAATATGCGGCATTTAAGCTCGTTTGTTTTACTGATATTTTTTAATATCTCTGCGGTTCGCGTTATTCCCACTGTGGGCAGCCCATCGGTGAGAAAAAGAATGTAGTTGGGTCTTTCTCCGCGCTCTACCATCTTTAGTGCCTGAAGCAGCGCATCATTGATGTTTGTACCTCCAGAATCTTCAATTTTTTCCACAAATTGAAGAGCTTTTTCTATGTTCCCGGGATTGGCAACGATTATCTCTGAAGAAAACAAGTTTACCCCATCATCAAAATCTACAAGGGAGAACCTGTCTTTCTTATCCAAATGATTGATGACAAAACGCACAGCTTCTTTAGCCTGCTTGATTTTTTTCCCGCTCATGCTTCCAGAGCTATCTATAACAAAAATAAGATTTTTATTAAGGACCTTTTCCTTTTTACTCACGTAGGAAGGTGAAGCAAGGAACATGAAATAATTATCTTCTGGTCCTTCCCAGTTCATGAAGGAAAGTCCGATATTTTCCTGAGAAAGAGAATAATAGAGGATAAAATCCTTTTCTGGTTTAATGTTTTTTCCTTCAAAGCTAGCTCTGGCCTGGTTTTTTCCCTCTTTCCTGATAGAAACCTTATGGGAAGGTGAATAAATATTGGAAATAGGAATTTTCGAGTCAATTTTTACAGAGACCGTAACATCTTTAATGGGATGAAGAGAAAATCTCTCTGTGTTCAGCGGATAGACATAACGAACAAGATTTCTCTCTGCCTTCAGGATTTCACTGTAGGACAGCTTGATCCTTTTCTCACCTCGAGCCGGAATAGGATAAATCCGGGCCCTGAACATGTTACGTCCTACATATTCGAGCAGAGCCGGGTCTTTTAGTCTGCGAACAATATCTTCATATATCCGGCGCGCCTGATCTCGATCCAGAATTTCCCCCTCTATCTTTTTATCTCCTATGTACATGGAAAACTCAGAAATAGCAGCTTCTTCAGGAAGCGGGAAAATAAAAATCCCTTCAATATCTCTGGGATGATTGTTGATGAATACCTGATCAATTGAAGTCCTTGCGACTTGGTTTATGATTTCAACACTAACCCGGTGGTATTTCACGGTCAAAGGGGGAATCCTCTCTCCTGGCCCGGGCCTGGGAATAATAAATCCGTCAGCCAAAAGGTTCTCCGCAAGAAAACTAAAAAGAAGAATAAAAATGGCCGCAACATATGTTCTAAATAAATTATGGTTTCTCATTGTATATCTCCTTAGTGAATCTTTCCTTCGCCTTATAAATTAAAACTCTTTTTCCTGTGATAAAGTTCCAATAATTCCTTTCCCTCCACCTCTCTTTTTTTATCCATCCATAAGAATCGTATTTCTCCAGGCCTTTATCCGTCAGGGCTCAACTTACAGAACAATTTCTCCTTCAAAAAAAGTCACTGCATGTCCACTGATCTTAACTCTGTTTTCTGCATATTCACAAAATATTTCCCCTCTTCTCCGGGAGAGCTGGAAAGCATGTAAAGTATTTTTATTTAATCTTTTTGCCCAAAATGGGATCAATGTCGTGTGGGCGGACCCTGTTACCGGATCTTCGTTAATACCAGCAGCTGGCGCAAAAAATCTTGAAACAAAATCAGATTTATCTCCCTCAGCTGTAACAATAACACCGAGGCAATCAAGCTTTCTGAGGGTATCAAAATTTGGCTCAATGGATAGAATAATATCTTCATTTTCGAATAACGCCAGATAATCCCTTGATTTAAAAACTTCATTTGGCCTTTTGCCAAGGCCCTGGATCAATTCTGCTGGCATCTCAACTGGAGATGGAGGAGATGAAGGAAAATCCAGAGTTAAAAGATCATTTTTGATTGAAACCTTCAGTTCTCCACTTGCTGAAAAAAAAGTTATTAGTTTTTTATCATAATCCAGGTGATTAAAGATGACATGGGCTGATGCTAATGTCGCATGCCCGCACAAATCCACCTCAATTTTTGGAGTAAACCATCTCAATTCAAAATCCTTTCCCTTTTTAACGAAAAAAGCAGTCTCAGAAAGATTATTTTCTTCAGCAATGTTTTGTAAAAGTTCTGTATCCAGCCATTTTTCTAAAGGACAAACTGCTGCCGGATTCCCTCCAAAAAGTTTATCTGTAAATGCATCGACTTGATAAATCGGAATTTTCATCATGCCTCCTTTTACATGAATCAGCCAGCTTTATTAAATGTTGGCATAAAGATATAAAAAGTTGTTTTTCCGCTTCTTATCTTTTTGGGAAAATGTTGTAAAATCGGGTTATAAAACCAGGACTGCTTGTTTTCATGATTCTCCTTTAAATAACAACCGTTCTATCCTCTTTTTAAGAGCTTTGACAGAACTAAACACCTCAGCATTGGTTTTATCAAATATGTCCTTATCTTTATTCAAAATGAAAACATGGGGTATGCCTGCCTCGTTGGCTGCTTTTATATCAAAATGAGAATCTCCTACAACACAACATTCCTCCTTATGCAATCCTAGTTTTTTCAAAGCCGCTAAAAGGGGAGCACCAGAAGGCTTCCAAAGGCCGCTCTCGCGGGAGATGACACAATCAAATTCCAGGCCGAACTTCTCCAGGAGATAAGAGACATTATTGCGCGAGTTGTTCGTCACCAGAGCTATCTTTGCGCCTTTTTTACTCAATAAATTGAGAAACCTGCGCATGCCAAGCTTCATCTTAGCTTTCCGGGTAGCTGCATATTCATATTTTTCCAGCACTTTCCACTTTATTGATTTTTCCGGCTCTTCCAGGCTGTTTAAATAAACAAGTATAGGCTCTCCCTGAGTCTCCAAGTCTGTTTTTATTTGAATCCAGTCATAGGGCACATCAACAACCGTTCCATCCATGTCAAAGATAACACCCTTCAGTTTCATTCGAACTCGCTCTTTTATCCAGCTTTAATTGATAAACGTTTTTTTATGAGGATTTACTCCACCTTTGTATATTCAAAAAGATCTTTTAACTCAGGAATTACTATTACAAACAATCTTCTGACTTCTCCTTTATTCGTCCAACTTCAAAAACAGGTTCTCCTTTGCTGATAGGAGGAGTGTTTATTATATAAAGTATTATTCCGCTAAAAGGGGCTCGAAGCTCCTTTTTTTTATTCCCGAGATAATCTGTAATATATCCCAGCTTCTGTCCTTTAGTGACGTAATAGCCCATCTTCGTCTGGGGATAAAAAAGACCATCCATATTAGAGTAAATAACTTCATAATGGTCGATCCAAATAGGATCTGAAACAAACTCAGGTTTTCCCTTTATCATCTTAAAAAGCTTCATAACACTAATTATCCCTTTGATATTGCGGACAATAGACTCTTCGTCAGTTTTACCCAAATATCCTGATTCTGTTGTGATGGCCGGTTTTGAATGCAGAATAGCTGTGTTTCCTAAATACTTGGAAAAAGTTATGTCTTTTGTGCGGGATTTATCAATAATAATATGTTTTATTCCAAAAGCTAGTACCATTTTTTTGCTGACTTCATCTGTTTTTTTATCACCGCTGACCATCCAGTATGAATAAGGAATAAGAGCCTCATTTCCATCCCCACAGTGAAGGTCAATAAGAAAATCACATTTTTTTATAACTTCTTCTGTTAATGTAAAAGCAATGCGCTGAGTAATCGATCCATTTGGCTTGCCGGGGAAAACTCTGTTCAGATTTTTCCAATCATATGGATTGTAATAGATGATTCTTTTCTGAAAGGCAGGGAGATTCGCGATATGGACTAAGATCAATGTTCCAGATAAGGATAAAGGGTTTATCTTCTTTTTTAACCGGTAAAGGGCCAAAATAGGAGGGTATTCATAACCGTGCACTCCTGCTACAAGAACCAGGACTTTTCCTTTTTTTGAACCATTAATTATAGTCAGCGGGATATTACATCCAATTCCATCCTGAACAGGAATGGACAAGTAAACAGACCTTAATTCACCGGCAGCAACTTTTATATCGCCAATCTGAAATGTTTTATTTTCTTCTGAAGCCAGAGATAATAAAGATACTCCTAAAATTAAGAAAAGATATATTACAGTTTGTTTTAAATTTTTGCGGTCCATTAAGTTCCATCCTCCTTCCTATCTCAAGATAATTTTTATTTATTCTATCTTATTGCACAAATTAGGTCTATTAAAAAGGAAGAGATTGTTTCGCCTGTTGCGAGCACAGCGTGGTAATCTTCTTCCCTTTTCACAAAAACAATAAATATTTGTGAGGCTGCCGCACTTCGTTCGCAAAAACATCTCAAATTGTGAGATTGCCACGTCACTCTGTTCCTCGCAATGGGCATAATACTCACAAAGTGTTGCTGGTCATATTAGTAATTTTATTTAAATGATCAACATAGAATCGATTTTTAGCAACAATGTTGAGAGGAATTAACTTTGATAGCAAAAAACGTACTTTATCTATACTATATGAAAACATTATGTTCTTTAATAACAATGCTTTATTTCTACTGCTCTCATATGGAGTATAAGAAAATAGCAACACTTTTTGAGTATTATGCCCGCAATGACATTTCCAAATGTCAAATGTTGAGACGCGACCCCTTTTTCCGACTTTTTCACTTTTTCATTGTGGGTTGATGGGTCAAATCCCTTCAGGTGAACCAAGGCCTTACTGGTTCAGAAAAAATAGCCCATACATTTTTTTCTCATTTTTTATTGCTTCTTGATTTTTGATTTGATATAATCCGCCACTGAAAATATAGATTTAAATCCTAATGTTTTTGGGAGGTATTTCAATGGGAAAATTTTTAGCCATCTTAGGTGGCTTAGCTGCCATGGCCGGAGGAGTTATTTTAGTAGTTTTCGTGTGGTGGCAAGAATTCTATGAGCTCGTTTTTGGCTGCATTCCCCCTTTTCTCTTCTTTGGCGGTCTCATTGCATTTATTGCTGGAATCAGCGGCATTAAAGATGCAAGAAGAACTAAAAAACTAGAAGAAGAAACAGAAGAAGAAGTAGTAGCAGAAGAAGAAAAAGAAGAAGAAGTAGTAGAAGAAAAAGAAGAAGTAGCTGAAGAAATAAAAGAAGAAGAAGTAGTAGTAGAAGAAAAAGAAGAAGAGGAAGAAGAACCAAAAGAGTAATTCTTAAAAACTAAGCCTTCTACTGTTCGACTGAGATTTTCACGTATCTTTTTAAGTATTAGTCCACAATCAATTTCTAATATAACTATATTTTTGCCCTATTCTAGCCTCATTTCTAACTAGCTATAAAGCAATAAAGGGCAATAAGGGGTCGCATCTCAACATTTGGCATATTTGGGATTCATTTTTGGTATCAGGCCTTGCCATCAGGAAGAGACATTTCCCTCTTTTAATAGCATAGATTTCCTTGTGATAAGGTCTGATCCCAAACATATCTTTTAATACGAGCTCTTATTTTGAGATATAACCCTTTAAACCTTGACAGGATACTTGTAATATGGTAATTTGTAATTAAATTACATATTATTGGAGGTTCTTATTATGGATAACAAAAAAACAAAACAAAAAGCAAAACCAAAGGCAAAAGAGAAAAAATATCAGAGTACTTTTGATGAATTTGGTTCTCACATGGAAAAGTTAGCCACAAAGACTGCAGAATCAATCAAAAAAGTTTTTGATAAGGCTTCTGCCACAAGAAACACTGTGCTGACCATCAGGGTCAGTGAAGAAAGCAATAAGAGATTGAGAATGCTTGTTGATGTTGGCCTGTTTAAAAGTCGTTCTGAAAGCGCAGCATTTCTTATTCAAGAAGGCGTGAAAAGCCAGGAAGCTCTTTTCGAAAAGATTTCGAGCAAGCTTGAAAAAATAGACAAAATCAAAGAAGAACTCAAAGGTATAATCGCCAAGGAGATGGAGCCCCAGGAAATAAAAAACAAAAAAGAAGCAAAAAAATAGCAAAATTGTTTGATTGCTGCACCTCGTTCTCAAAAACATTTTATGGACTTGATGAATCAAGCCCTTACATATGAATTAAGCCCCTTCAATCAAGAAAAATTAGCCTGTTTCCCTTTTTGTTTCCTTGCCTAATTCAGGATAGCTATGATAATATTTTTTAAGTGGCACACCTCAATATTTTACTATTAACAGTCTTCCTTCCCCTTCTTTCTACAACAACTCAAAATATTGAAAAAGCATTCCTTCAGAACAATCCAAAAATTCTTTATTCTCTTTTCTCTTCAGAAAGTGCTGTAAACATTTCTCTCCCTGAACCTATCTCTTTTTCTGATCAGGTTTCTAACCAGCAAGCATATTTTCTCTTTAGGAAAATCTTTTCTTCCTTCACCACATTTGAATTCTATTCAGAAACCGAACTTCCTCTCTTCCCTGAAGAAAAAAGCTTCATCTTTAAAGCAAGGTGGTCTTTTAAAGATGACAAAAACAATAATCAGCATGTCATTCACATCTTTTTTTACTTAACGAAGGAAACAATCCAAAAAAACAGGAATTCACCCTTTCAGTTAAGTCAAAAAAATAAAGAAACCAAAAACACGTGGAAAATTATAGAAATTAAGGCAGAGAAAATTTGAATAATCTTAAAAGACCTGTCAAGAAAGAAGGATTCTTTTACGGATTTCTCTTTGGAGCTGCACTCTCTATAATTTTCTTGATTCTTTCTTTTTTCCTCCCCGCTCTTTTATCATCCGATTATTCCAAGAAAAGCATAAGCCAGTTGAAAAACCAGGCGAAGGCAATTAAAAATGAATTTTCCAACCTAATTAATGAAATAGAGCAAAAACAGAAGTTATTTCTGGATTCTCCTTTCCATGGAAATAAAAAAGAAATGTTCAACATGTTCAAAAGACTTGACCTGGACACAGAAAAAGAAGGCATCAGCTACTACAACAGTGAATGGAACCTCGTCCTATGGCTGGGCAATATTGTTGACTTAGCTAAAATCCCATATTTAGAAAAAAAGGAGACTAATCCTTTTCAGCAAGAATCTTCTTTTCTCATTCGTTATAAAGCCTCAGTCTATCTTGTTTCTGTCCAGGAAGTTAAAGAGAATGAATATATTGTTTTTTATCGACTTTTAGCCTTCATTCCTCGATTTAAAGCCGGCTATCTTCAAGAATATCAATTCTTGAAAGCAGAACTCCAGAGTAACTGTGAGATCAACTATTCGGACTTTCAAGAAGATGTTTCAGGATTTGAAAAGATTTTCGCCAGACACAAAGATGAATATTTCGGCCAGTCAAGACCTCAAGATGAGATTCAAACTCTTCACTTTCCTTTGAGGAATGAAAAGAACAAAATCGTAGCTACTGTTGCACTCAGCTCTCCATCTCGTTCAGCTAAACTATTAAATCACAAAGAAAACTTTCTACTTGTTTTTTACTTGCTTCTTGGAGGAGCACTTCTCTCTCTTCTTTTTTATTTTCTTAAATCCCCCGCATTTTACAGGGAGCGAAAACCTTTACCCGGACTTTTTATTATTCTGACCTTAATCGGGCTAAGGTTCATTTTTTTCCCTTTAAGCAATTTGGGAAAAATCCAATCTCTCCCTGTTTTTTCTCCCTCTTCAGCAAGTTTTCTCTCTATCTGGGATCTCACAAAGTCCCCTGCTGACATTTTCCTCTCCGCTTTTTTTCTCTTTATGATAACAGGCTGTTTGGCTGTTTACTCTCGAGGCTTTTTCGAATATAAAAAGAGAAAAACCTCTCTTTTTCTTTCGTTGGCATTCACTTCTGTACTAATTCTCTCTTCACTGCTTTTTATCTTTCTCTTTCAAGAAACCTTGTTTCGTCTCGTTCCAAACTCTAATATCAATCTGCTCCGTTTCTCTTTTAATCCCTCCTTTTTTCTCCTTCACCTGAGTATTTTTCTTTTCTTTTTTGTCTCATTTTTTGCCATCTTTATTGGATTAAGAGCTGCCGCTCTCTTTTCTCCAAACCTTATTGCCCCTCTTCTTATACTCCTCCTGGAGTTTGGAGTTTATTTAATACTTTTTAAGGATAGAAATCTTCCCCTTCTCTTTCTCCTTCAGGCAGTTATCTTAATTTTTATCCTTTTTCTCTCCATCTTTCCAAAGGCAATAAAAAGAAAAGAAGTCCTATTATATGTTTTTCTTCTAAGCACGATATTTATATATACCTCTCTCCACTTCTCCTCTTCCCACCGGAACAAGGCTCTCATCCAGAATTCTCTACAAAAAACAATCAAGTCCCAGGAATCCTGGGGAGTTTTTGTGTTAAACCAATCCTTGCAAGAAATTGATGAAAGGAAAGAATCCATTGTCTCCCTTCTTCAAACTTCCGAGCCCTCAGATTTAGCACATTCCATATGGGAAAGAACACTTGCTGCAAAATTTAATTGGTATTCGAGTTTGGAAATACTGAACGCTGAAGAAGAGTTCCTCTCTCGTTTTTCTCTCAATGTTCCTGAGCTCTATCGAGTTGATTTTGACCTCCCTCTCAGCCAAGAATGGTCCACATCACATTTGAATATCCCAGGCGAAGAAAAGGATATTCTCCTTGGATACAAAGACTGGTATGAAGAAGAAAATTATCTAGGCAGAACGATTCTTTACCTATCCATTAATTATGACATGCTTCCCTTTCTCTACTCAGCCAATCCTTATTTTGAGCTCCTGAGGGTAACTTCTATACCTTCGCTCAATCAGTTTGATTTTGGTTTTGCAATTTTTGATTCAGAGGGAAAATTACTTTTTAATCCTAACAAAATATCGTCAGGCATCTCTCCAACTCTTCTGGAGACAATAAATTCTTCCCAGGGCTCCCTATGGTCAACTTTTACAGACAAAAAAGAACAATTCCAATCTTTTTATTTCAAGAAAGATAACAGAATATATTCTTTATTCCTGCCTAAAAAAAATTTCTTTAATTACTCTGCAGAATTTTTAAAGCTTCTCTGCTTCTATTTGGCATTTTTTCTCTTCTTTTTTCTTCTTTTCTCAATCCTTTCAGGAAGAAAATTCAGAAATCTTTTCTGGTCTTTCTCGAACCGAGTCTATATTTCTTTCGCTACAGTCGCGCTGATCCCTCTTCTCCTTTTCACCTTTTCCACAAGAAGCTTCTTCAGTCAAATCTTTTCACAGCAATTCACAGAAAAAGCCGAAATCCATGCCAATATCGTTCATCGTATCATGGAAGAGTTTTTCCTAGTCCAGCAAGAAGAGATGGTCTCTCTGACCCTTCCCCCTGAAAATGTAGTTCTTGAGATAAGCTCCACAATTTCGAACGATGTGAATTTGTACCAGGATGGAAAACTTATTTCTTCCAGCCGCAGGGAATTTTTTGACTACGGGCTTCTTCCTGACCTCATAGATGGAGAGATATACTATAAAATCCAGTACGAAAATAATCCTTTCTATACCCAAACCCAAAAAATTGGAGATTATTCCTTCCACACCCTCACAACTCCCTATTCCCTGGGAGATTCTCTTCTCCTCATCTCACTCCCCTTTCCTTTAGAGCAACAAGAAATATCTAAAGCTACAGAAGATCTGATTGAGTTTTTATTTTTTATATCTGTTTTTTTTATTGCTGTTGTCCTAATTTTTGCTCGCGGGATAGGACATATGATTGTGACTCCAATTAAAAAGCTTCTGGTGGGGACAAAAGAAGTAAGCCTGGGAAACCTTGAAATATCTATCCCGCATAAGCCTCAGGACGAGATGAAAACTCTTATTGATGGATTTAACTCGATGATAAAAAATCTAAAAAAACACCAGCAAGAAATGGCAGATATGAGCAAAAAAGTGGCCTGGGCAGAAATGGCCCGTAAAGTAGCCCACGAAATCAAGAATCCTCTCACACCCATTCAACTCTCCGCCGAACACCTGCTAAAAGTATACAGGGATAAAAAGGAGAACTTTGGCCAAGCTCTAAAGGAGTCCGCCTCTTATATCATCAAAGAAGTCGAAAACTTAAGAAAGATTGCCCAGGAATTTCTTGAGACTTCAAAGGAACCGGTCCTTAAAAAAGAACCGATTGACTTAAAGGCTCTCATCCAGGAAACAATTGCTCCTTATAAAAAAATGCTTTCAGAAAGGATCCTTTTCAAGGAAACATATGCAGGTCAAGATTTTCATTTTGAAGGAGATAAAAGCAGGATAATGATTGCGCTAAGAAACATCTTCACTAACGCCATTGAAGCCATTCAAGCCCATGGTGAGATTATAATCAAGGCTTCCAGGGAAAAAAGCAAAATAATACTCGAAATTAAAGATACAGGAATGGGTATAGAAAAAAATATACTGGATAAAATTTTTGAATCCTATTTTTCAACAAAAGATGTAGGAACCGGCCTTGGACTCCCAATCGCAAAAAAGGTCATAGAAGACCATGGAGGAACAATTCAGGCGTCCAGTAAAAAAAATGAAGGGACAAAAATCCTGATAAAACTCCCCCAAGCAAAACAACCTTAAAAAAGGACGTTTTTTTCATTCAAGTATTTTTTTCAACCTTCCGATTATCTCATCAGCAACCGTATAAGGATCGATTTCTCTCTTGAATATTTTCTCAACAAGGCTATCAAATTCTGAAGCCTGAATATTTTGAGCAACAGTGTCGTAAATTTTTTCGTTAATTATGTCTCTCAACATCCAGGATATCAGCTTTTTCTTCCTGGCATCACGGAATTCCTGACCTTTATTCTTCACAAATTTATGGATCTCGCTAATCAGAAGGCTTATCCCTTCTCCCTCTGTGGCAATGGTTCTTATAACAGGAGGTCTGGTCTCTCCAGTAAATCCTAAATCCAACATGGCTTTGAGCTGTCTTTCCATCTTATCAGTTTCCGGAGAATCGGCTTTATTTAGTGCAAAAATATCAGCAATCTCCATAATCCCTGCTTTATAAACCTGAATATCATCCCCGGTGCCCGGAATTAAAACGACAAGAACAATATCTGCCAGTTTAACAACTTCAACCTCATCCTGGCCTACTCCAACGGTTTCTACAAGAATGAAATTTTTTCCTGCTGCTTCAAGTATTGCTATGGCTTCACCTGTTGCCTTTGCTAAACCTCCTAAGTTGCCCCGTGCTGCCATACTGCGAATGAATATTTCCGGATCTGCACTGTGCTGCATCATCCGTATCCTGTCTCCTAAAATAGCTCCTCCGGTGAAAGGACTAGAAGGGTCCACAGCAACAATGCCAATTTTCTTTCCGTTTTTTCGCAGAAAACTTACCATCTGGTCAACCAATGTGCTCTTACCAGAACCCGGCGAGCCTGTAATTCCTACAACAAGCGATTCTCCTGTACGGGGGAAAATTTTCTTCATCATTTCTTGAGCCGCGTCTCTGTCATTTTCAACCAGAGAAATTGCCCGGGCAATAGCTCTTTGATTACCTTTAATCACTTCTTGCGCAAGATTCAGCACTTTTATCTCTCTTGTTAATTCTGCCTTTTTTAGTATTTGGCTCCTTAACTCAGTTTAACATTTCAGCAGGATTTAATATTTTAAGTTAACTAAATTAATATTCTGATAGAACTTTCTGGGCAATAATCCAGCGCTGGATTTCAGAAGTCCCTTCCCCGATAGTTGCTAATTTTGAATCCCGGTAGAACTTCTCCACAGGGTATTCCTTAGTAAGTCCATAGCCCCCAAAAATTTGAACTGCCATTGAAGAAGCTTTTACAGCTAATTCGCTAGAGAAGAGCTTGGCCATGGCAGATTCTTTTGGAACCTTTTTTCCCTGGTCCTCAATAAAAGCGGCTCTATATGTTAAAAGACGAGCAGCTTCCAGTTCGGTAAAGCCATCAGCAAGCATCCATTGAATGGCCTGAAAATTGGCTATAGGCTGATCAAACTGAATTCTCTCTTTTGCATACTTCAAGCTTGATTCTAATGCACCAGCAGCAATACCCAAAGAAAATCCGGCTATACTAACTCGCCCTCCATCTAAAATAGTCATGGCTTGCCTGTAACCCTTTTCTTCTTCTCCTATCAAATTTTCTGCAGGAACCTTTACATCTTCAAAAATAAGCTCAGCTGTATCAGCTGCTCTAATGCACATCTTATCTTCTTTTTTCCCTACTTTAAAGCCTTCCATTCCCTTCTCCAAGATGAAGGAAGAAATACCTTTCCTGCCTTTTTCAGGGGCCGTGACAGCCATAATGACATGGATCTCGGCTAAAGAAGCGTTAGTGATAAAAAGCTTTGAACCATTAATCACCCAGTAATCTCCATCTTTTACGGCCTTGGTTTTTAAAGCAGCTGCATCTGAACCAGCCTCTGGTTCAGTAAGACCCCAGGCTCCTAACGTCTGGCCAGAAGCCAGTCTTGTCAGGTATTTCTTTTTTTGTTCTTCGTTCCCGAAAAGATTGATATGATTCGAACAGAGCGAATTATGTGCCGCAACAACCAGGCCAACAGAAGGATCAACCTTGGAAATCTCTTCTAAAATAATGACATAGTCCACATT